>NZ_AJVM01000045.1:0-78211 GCF_000281735.1 Rhizobium sp. AP16
GCGGCCAGCCGTATCGGCAGCCGGCAATATGGTCTCAGGGACGTGAGCATCTTTCTCGAGCGCGGCGCCGACCGGCAGAATGATAGCCGGCTAATACAGTCGCTTCGCCCGCGCAGGCCCGGCGAGCAAATTCAGACAGAAGCCGTCGAGCTGGCGCGGATAGACGAGCTCCAGTTTCAATATTGGACGCAGGGCGATGCGTCGCAGGCTCCGGCCGGCGGCGCATGGCGCAGCGAATGGACCCAGACAGATAGATTGCCTGCCTCCGTCGGCATCACGGTTTCAATCACGCGTTCGGGACATAAGGTCTCCGCCGAAAGGATCCTTCATCTGTCCGCCGTGCCGGAATAAGGCTAAAGCTGGTCTGGCGCGCCTATGGGCTGAGATCGGCGTCCTGACCATCGCCGCCCGGCTTCCCGTCCCGCCCGAACGACATCAATGAATAGCCCGACAGACCCTCGGGCCCCTTATACTGGTACGGGTTGCCCCATGGGTCGCGGAGCGCGGCGGTCTGTTTCATGTAGGGACCGTTCCAGGATGTAAATCCGGCTGGGCGCTCCACAAGTGCCGAAAGACCTTCCTCCGTTGTCGGATAGCGACCGGCATCGACGTAGAGAAGTTCAAGCGCGCTTTCCAGGTTCCGCATTTGCGCTTTCGCCGCATCGACGCGCGCCGATCCGAGATATCGCAGCACCTGGGGTGCGGCGATCGCCGCAATGAGGGCGATGATTGCAAGCACGACCAAAAGCTCGACGAGCGTGAAACCATCGTCGTCGGCTCCGGTGTTCTTTTCGGCTATGATGTCTTTTTTCGTCATAGGGAACTCGCAGGTATCAATGAAAACAAGGATGTAACCTCGGATAACCAGGTGAGGACGAGGGCAATTCCGAGAAATGGCCCGAACGGCACCCTGAGATTGCGAAGGGCCGTCGATTTGCCTCGTAGAAAGATGAGCGAAAACAACAGAGCCGTGCTGCTGGCCAGCATGAAAAACAAGGGAAGGTTCCAGGGACTGAACCAGACGGCGGCGCTTCCGATGAGTTTGACGTCACCCAGCCCGAGCCCGATCCGACCGCTTATCCGTCGATGAACCCAGCGTAGGAGCGCAAAGGCCGCCATGGTCGCCAATCCGACCGCGAGTGCACGCAAGGTGTCGAGATCGCCGAATGGAAGCCTGTAAGCAATCCCCAGTCCTGCGAGCAAGACATTCCAATGGTCCGGAATACGCATGATTTTCAGATCGATCCAGGCAATCCGCAGGACCGTTGCGATCATCAGCAGAGCCGCGACCCATTGCTGTAGCGTCAACGGGCCGATCAATATTCCAGCCTCTTCAGGTCCTGCTCCAGCTCGTTGTTGCCGCCGCGTCGCTTCTGAACGGCCGAGCTCAAATTCAGCTGGTTTCGGAACTCTTCCGTCACATCCCTCGCCTGCCGCACGTCTCGAACGATACGAGGCTTGATGAAGATGATCAGCTCGGTCTTGTTGATCGTGTCCTCCTTGTTTTTGAAGGCATTGCCGAAGATCGGCATTTTCCCAAGGATGGGCACTTGCGAGTGGTTCAACGTGTTGCTTTGCTGGATCAGCCCACCGAGTGCAACGCTTTCATTGTCATCGACGATAACCTTGGTGGAGAGCTTTCTCTGCTGGATCGTCGGCGAATCGATACCCGAGGTCGTCGTCTTCACGACGTTCGAAACCTCCTGCTGAATATCGAGCATGACCCGTCCGGAACTGTTGACCCTAGGCAGGACCGTAAGGATCACGCCGGTATCTTTCAGGTCGATCGAGCTGACGATTGCGGTATTGCTGGTCGTCGTGGACGCCGACTGTTGCGTGACGATCGGAACCTGATCTCCGACCTGGAGCGTTGCCTTCTGATTATTCAGGGCCATCAGGGTCGGTGCGGATACGATGTTGACGTTGGTTATGCTCGACAGCGCGTTCAGGGTGGCGCCAACATTGCTGGAGGCAAAAGTCCAGGCAAAACCCGGAAAGCTGGCCCCGGTGCTGCCGTCGGAGAGGTCGGAAAGCCCGACACCGAACTTGCCGTTTTCGAAAAACCAGCGCAGCCCGAATTTCAACTGATCGTTGAGCGTCACCTCGGCGATGACGGCCTCGATGAGAACCTGCGTCGGCATCACATCCAACTGTTTCAAAATCTGCTCAATGTGTTCGTATTCGCGTTGTGTCGTCGATATCAGCAGCGCATTGTTTTCCACGTCGGCGACGACGGATGTGTGCGTTGAATCTCCCGCCGTCGTCGATGACGACGCGGTTGCGGCGGTATTGGTATTTGTAGCGGCAGGCTCAGTGGATGTGGCGTCTCCCGTCAACGTCGTCGGTGCCATGTCGGGCGCGACCGCGTTCGAAGAGCTTGGCGCGCTCTTTTCCTGGCCCGCAATCACGGACTGCAATACCTGCGCCAACTCTTTTGCCGGACGGTTCTGGATATTGTAGACGAAGAGCTGCTTCTCGTTGGTGCTGGCGATGCGATCAAGCTTGTTGATCCAGTCGGCCGCCTGCGACAGGTAGGCACGGCGGGAGGTTATGACCAGCACGGCGTTCAGTCGGTCGTTCGGAACGAATTTGATCAGTTTTGCATTGGGCCCGTCCTGGGTGCCGAATATGGTATTCAGCTCCTTTGCGACATCAGCGGGCTGCGAGGCCTTGAGCGGGTGAAGCGCCACCGACATTCCCTTCATCCAGTCGACGTCGAAGGTGGCGATCGCATCCCGCATGGCGGAGAGGTCCGCATTGGATCCAGCCAGCATCAGGAGATTGCGTGCCGAGTCGGCGCGCAGAATGGATCCCGGACGACTGATCGGCTCCAGAATGCTCTTCATTTCCTCCGCACCGATGAAGCGCAGTTCGATCACCTGAACCCGAACGCCCGGGCCGGACGGTGTCGCTGAAGGCACGGTGACTGCGGGCGTCGTCGAGAATGAATTGCCGATCGGGACGATCTGATAGGAATCGCCTTTGCGAACGATTGCGGCTCCATTGACGGCAAGGGCGGATTCCAGGATGTCGACAAGCGCGTCCCGGGATACCGGCTGGCTCGTTTGCAGCGTAACCTTTCCGTTGACACGCGGGTCCACGACGTAGCTGACTTTGAGAATGTCGCCCAGGATGCTTTTCGCCGCCGCGGAAATGGGGGCATCGACAAGGTTGAGGGTATATCCCTCGCCGCCGGATATTCGCTTTTCAACTGAAAACGCTGGAGCGCCTTGCGAAACGAAGCTCTCGTTCCCCTGCTGGGTCGCTCCGACAAATGCATTTGCGGAGCTCCCGTTGGTGAGCAGGGAGCTGGTTCCGCTCGTCGTCACCGGCAACGGCTTTCCTCGCGCGTCGAGCTGTAGCAGCTTGTCGGAAAAGACGTTGTCGACTGGATCTGAGGAGACACATCCAGCCAGCAAGAGCACAAGTGCTGCGTGAGCAGCCTTTAAAAATTTCATTGGAAAGAACACCTACCGAAAACACATTCTGCGTCTTCCCGCGACGAAGCACGAGCCGATTGAAACGGGCGAAAAACAACCGCCTCCACGGTTTTGGTGGTGCAACCTCCGCATCCGCCAAGATGGCTCGGAAGCAGTCGGCCACAAGGCATCAGCCTTTGTCTTGTTGTTAGGGCACTACCGCCAGGAGGTTACGTCTTTTCGTTTTCTCCTGGCGGGAGCGATACGATGAAGGGTGGATGGGAACGCTTCGGCTAGTCGTCGAAACCGACCGAACTATGCCATCAGGGCGGTGATCCCGGAGGAGTCCAGCGCACCATTGTAGATACGGAAGTCATCGATCAGACCGTTGAAATAAGGATCAGCACTGTATTGTGACCGTCCGATCCAGTTCTGTTTCGTCGGCCCGATATGGAACGGCGCGAAATACATCGCCGTGTTTGTTCCGACTTCGGTGCCGTCGATGTAGAGGGTGCCGGTATGACCGGACAAGGTCACCGCAACATGGGTCCAGCGCCCGGAAGGCATGACGATATTTGCGTCTATCCCCTGCTCACCATTCCCGCTGTTCAGAGTGATGGCGAAACGGGCCTTGCCCGTTGAACCGCGCGGCGTCAGGAACATGTAACGGCCTGTGCCGGTTCCGAAGTCGAAAATGCGCGCCCAGTTCTGATTGCCGTTCCAGAAGACCCAAGCCGCAATGGTGAAGTCGGCCAAAGGAAGCACGAGATTTTCCGGTAGCGAAACATAGGCGCTATTGCTGCTGATCAGCGAGACGGCCGTGCCGGTCTTGCCTGTCGCCCAGCTGGCATTGACGAGGGTGCCGCCGCCTCCGGTGGTGGTGCCGGTCCCCTCATCGAAGGCGAACTGGGTTTGCAGCGTTTTTGTCGTGGAGGCCGTCGCTTCGTTGGAGGCGGCACTTTCGCCCGAAGGCGTCTCTGCCGTGATTACATAATAATAGACACCGTCGGTCGGCCCCGTATCGGTATAGGTCAGCAGGTCGGTAATCCCGGTCTTGAGGGTCGTGTACGGGCCGCCCGATTGCGTCGCGCGCTTGACGCTATAACCCGTTGCATAGGCCGTGCCCCACCATGAGAGGACAATGTCGCCCGCGCTGAGCCTGGCGGTCAGGCCGCTCGGGGGATTGCCGGAGGCAATCGCTTCGCGGCTACAGGTGAGAGTGCCATAACCCAACTGGTCGTAGCCGCCGCTGTTGGGACCGTAATTGCCGCCGCCGCCTTCCGGAGCAATCTGATCCATGAACTTGCCAGTATAGGGCGCCGCCAGGCCCTGGCGGTTTACATAGTGATTGTAGACCAGCGTCCAGCATGGTCGGACCGTCCCCTGACTCGCTGTCGAGAAGCCGCTCTGATTGACCTTGTCGACATTGGTGTAGAACAGGTAAGGCACGGTGTAATAGGTCGTTCCGCTTTCGATCAAATTGCCTTTGGCGACGTATTCCGCCGCGGCGAGAACGCGGTTGTTGTCATAGCTGTAGAGATCGACACCCTGATTCCAGGCCATTTCGCAGATCGCCCCGACCAGGGCGATGCCCAGCGTATTATGACCCTGATCGCGTCCGGTCTCCTGCCATTGGCCCAGATAACCCGGATGGACGTAGTAGACGGCCTGCATGATGCAGCCATTGCCGGCGCCGGATTTGAAATATTCGACCGCTTCGTCGAAATAGGTCTGGTTGTCGCAGAGCACGCCGATGGCCATGATCGATGCCATGTTGCATAGATCCCAATTGGCCCAATAATGCGTGACCTGCGTGTTGTTGTGCCGATTGATGAAGTCGTGATTGATCGGGTAGAAGACGTTGACCATCATGGTCTGGAAACGCGCGAAATCCGCTGCCGCCCAGCCGGAATATGAGCGCATGATTTCCGCCGCATTGGCAAATTCGTAGCCGTAGATGCCCGCCGCCAGTGCGGCATTGGTATCGCCGCCGATGACCGTCAGGACCGCGGACCAGGCATTCATGATCTGAATCGACTTCTCGGCGTAGGCGGTGTCACCCGTTACCTTCCAGCGTAAGGCGTGCGCGTAAGCCGCAGCGATATCGTTGAAAAGCAAGGTGTAGTTTTGCGAATGAACGCCGTCGTTGCCGCGGTAGACCGCCGCCTGCGGACGCGGATTATAGCCCAGGCTGGCATGCGAATTTGCGGTCAGGACGTTCCAGCCGTTGATCCATGGCGACTCTGCCGCCTTGACCTTTGCCGCCATGCGGGTGAAATCGGCTTCGGTGTGCAGCAGGCCCGGATGGACGAACCCATCTTGGGCAGTCGTTGCGTCCGTGGACGAGGATGTGGCACCGTCGGCGCGAGCACCAACGGCAGACAGGCTAAGAGCGGCGAAGCCCATCAGGAAGCTCCGCCTCGAAAATGCATTTGCGATTATCTGGTCGTCAATTTGATCTGAAAATCCAGCCATACTATATTCCACACAGCTAAAATTGTAGACTACGACCAGGTTTGGCCGCGGACGAAATGTCAGTTTTAGAATTGGGTATCCCGCCTGGCGCGTGAAACGGCGCCAGCCCATAGATCTCTTTCGCTATCAAGAAGCGTTCTGCTGCTCTTCGAATCCCTGACCAGGTCTCGAAGATCGGTTCTGCTCGCCCATCGATTTGAGCGACGTTTTTCCGTGTGCAAGGCACCTTCAGTCCTGGGCCGACATCATGTCGCTACCCAAATGACGCACCTTCCGCCGCGATAGTCATATCGACGCAGAATTTACAGGCGGACGGACTTCCAATGAAATCACGCCTTCTATGTCCGTCACCTTTCGGCACTGATCAGCGTAGTATTAGGCACCTGTTCCATGTGGCATTTCCGCTGTCAATTTACCCTGGAGGCTCGACGCCAAAAGATGGCGCAAATTGGATAATCTACAGCGCAGCCGTCATATCCGGATGCCGCCAATCCTCAAAAAGTGGTGTTCTGGAAGCTTGGCTTTAAAGCGCCCTCTCGACGAGGTCAGCCGGCTTGCCCGCCAGGAGAAAATTGACATCGAGGGTGTAAACCGGCACCGAAGGTTGCCTCTCAGTCAAAAGGCAGCAAGTAAATGACTTTGCAAGTAGATTAACAAGCTGCGCGGGGTCGCTATCGGCACCAATCGGGACTCCCTTTGATTTCCATTCCGTACATGTAAATCAAGGCTTTATGCCGCAACGTTAGCAGGCTCAACCTTCGAAGCTGTTTCACAGATCGCGCACAATGCAGGCTCCAACCGTCCGTTCTGCGACGCTGTGCCAATAAGGCATGGGCCTGTTCGGTTTCCGAGATCGATTGGGATGCCCGTGGTTCCCAGGGCACAAAATTCGGATATCTGATCGGGCAGGCGGGCTATTTTCATGATGGTCATAGCGCCGTCGATGGCTGCTTTGCGCTGCTCGATCGAAGTATCGGGGAAAGTGAAGCGCCGTTCACGGAATTGATCCGCATCAGCGGGCAATCATATGTGCGAATTTTCGCCGAGTATGGCCCATATGAGATGAAAAATCATTTGAAGGGCAAGGGATATTGCTGATCTGATGGCAGTGATGGTCGACCGAAGTCCTAGTGGATAGAAGTCGGCGAGCAAGCCTCGTGCGATGAGCTTCATTGTCTGTGCTCAGAGATTTACAGTTGGGAGGTCGCAGCCCCGCGGGTTCAGCATCCGACAGCTTTCGATCGTTTCAAAGCATCACCAGATGCGAGATCAAACAGGGCTTTGCCGGGTGAGGTAAGGAGCATCGCTTGATTTCGATAGTCCAAGGACGACCGTCCGGTGGCGTGCGAAGGAAGTCGATCTTCGCACTCACCCAGGTCCGATGGAAGTCACGCTAGGTTCCGGCCGGCGCTGCGGCAAATCAATGCTTCGATCACAAATCCTTCCCAGCGCAGCATGTTGGGGGGATTGGATAAGCGTTAGACGACGGACTCGGCGGTGTGTCGCCTTTCATCTATTCATTGCAAAAAGATTTTCAAGTTGGGCGACGGGTTTCGTTCGATTGCTCGTTTAACCAACAAAAGCTCTGACGAAAATCCTGAATGACGAGGCTCATTGAGCTTGGAGCACACGATGGTCCGGTACTGGAGAGTGAGAATGGTTGCATTATCAAACATGCTCATGAACCGAAGTCGCAGATGCTCAGGCCCGCCGCACGGTATCGGCTCCTCATCAGCTTGCCGATCGGTAGCAACGTCACTGTAGCCTGGGGTCGAGCGTCTTGTCGGAACGATGACTCTCTTCAAGGACTGTCTGATATGTCAGCAATATTGAATCGCCGCGATGTCTGCTTCGGTCTATCTGCTTTAGCTGTCGGTACGCTCAAACCTAAATTCGTTTTTGCTGAGGAGAAGGCAAACGCGAATGTCACCTCGACGGCTTATTTGTATTTCTCGCAGCAGATTGACGACAAATCCACCCTTGAGCTGACCGGAGGATTGATCAATCTAAGATCTCAAGGTTATAAAACAATATATCTTATGATAAATTCTGCGGGCGGGGATATTTCATCAGGAATATCATTGTATCATTTGTTGTGCTCACTGGATGTAACAATTAATACATACGCGATTTCCAACGTTGAATCCGCGGCAATTCTTCTATTTTTGGCTGGGAAAGAGCGAGTTGCAAATAAAGAATCCATTTTTGCATTTCACTCGGGTCGACTGAGCTTCAATAACGAAAAACTTACCCCCGACGAAATTAATGAGAGATATACCGCGCTCCAAAACGACGATGATCGAATGAAGGAAATATACAAGGAACGGCTTTCAATCAGCGACAAGCAATATGGCGATCTTTTGGGTTCGCAACTTCGATTCGTAAGGGCACCCGAGGCATTGAATATTGGCCTGGTAACACGGATCGGCGAGATAGGCATGCAACCGCATGACGGCCTTTATTTTGTTCAGTCCTCCGCCGGCAAGTAGCTTTTGGTGAAATGAATCTATCGTTCAGCGACTGCATGAACGAGGCCGCTTTCGCTCGGCCGGCGTCCACCGCTTTAAAGAGGGTGCCAGACGTCTCGGCTTGGGGGCGTTGACACCTGTCGCAGGCCCAACGCGGCAAGAGCTTTCAGATAGGTGGGCAGGTCGCCGATATCGACATATCGTCTAATCGGGGAGAGCTGGCAAAGCGACACTGTTCACTTATATCAGGCTCACATACACATGATATTCGACCCGATCGAGATAATCGGGTCGAGCGCGATCCTTAGCGGTAGCGCCATCCACCATGCCACCACTCATGATGAACCCAGTAGCGGTGTCCGTCCCAATATCCACGTCCCGGATAGAAGGCGCCATAGGCCGGGCCGGCTGGTACGACGATAATGCGGGGGCCATCGGGGTGGCAGTAGCCATAGGGGCCTCGATGGAAGCCGATACCGCAGCCATCGCGGGCTTCAGCTGGTGCGACGACAGCAAAGCAAGCGGTGGCAGCCAAGGCCAATAAAGTGATCTTTCTCATATGTACTCTCTATTCTCGAAGAACCTGGTTGGTGTCCCTTCAGTGCTTAAACGGTAGGGATCGGCAAATCCGTCGCTGCTCGCGTTGATATTTGCGCTTGGCTATGAGGGAGGCTGCAGCGTGGATGTATCGATTGGATCGGGCAGGGGATCGGCATCCAGCGTCGCGTTTCTCAAGGGCTTCGATAACTTCGGGCAAATCGCTGACCGATCCCTGCACGATCGGGAACACAATAAACGAGCGGATCGTCCACCAAAATGCTGACACATCTGATCAGCTTTTTGGGGGAAAGCCACTGCACCGCGAAGCTGGTGGATCTTCCACAACCGACTATTGAACCTCGAAGCAAAATGTTTATTTTTCCGCGCTGTAAATGTGGGCGCAAAGTTGAACCCCCAGGATTTTGCGAAGCCTATGCTTCGCCCTTGCTCTGCGGATGCCTACGTAGTCACTCGGAGTTTCAGGCAGACAATGACATTCCCAATGATACAGCTTCCGCAAAGAGCTCTCATGCTTTCTCAGGGCGTAATCTCGGTGCCGAAAGCCCTCTTTTTCTCGCTGCCGATCGTGATCGGCCTCACTGCTTTCATGGCGGTTTCTGAAGCTCCGGGCATCTTGAGGGATTGGACGATCAACCAAAATCCCGTCACACTTGATAGCGGCGATATTCGCGACGGAAAATGCACGACCAGAAAGGGCTTCTTCACCACCTGCTCGGCCGATCTCAACTATACGTACAACGGTCAGAGTTATGACAAGGCCGTCGAGATCATGTTCGTCGACATCCATGACGGTGATTACGACACGAATCTCGTCATTTCCGCGGATCACCCGGATTTGGCAACCCTGAGCCTCGGGATTGAGAAGCTCTGGAACCGGATCATAACGCTCGCCGTGTTCGTCGCTCTTCTTGGCGGCGTCAGCATCGCCGCGATTTTCCAGATCTTGCGTGCCTGGCGCGTCCGCAGCCGATTGCGCCAACCTGCTCAACTCGTGCCGGTCCCGGTGGAAATCACGGCATTCGACCGGCGGCGCAAGCGATTGACGGTGACCTATGCGGACAAGATAGCCGAGAAAAAGACTGGGCGAGTGGGACATACTCGTTTCGAGCCGGGACAGGAACCGCTGCTCATCGGCGAAAATGGTGGCAAAGCCGTGGGGCTTGCCATCTGGCATGGAAATACGTCTCTTCCGGTCCTTCTGGATGAGCGGCTAGAGCGGATCGAGATGACGGCAGAAGAGCGCGCCAAAGCTCTCGCGCCGCTGGCTGCCGAACTGGGCGGGCATCCACCGGAACTCGTTGCGCGAGGGAAGAAAGGACCGTCCATCATGACGCGCCTCGCGAGATTCTTCCTCGTGATAATTCTGATTATCGGCGGCATTTTCGGCTACTGGCTTTGGTATGTGACCAGCGCAAGCTCGCAGTTTACGTCGCCCGCCATGGATATCAACAACATGATGCCGGCTCCTCTCAACCGCTGGGGTTGCGATCAGCTGAAGAAGCGTTTCGGCGATCAACATGCGCCCTTTGGATGCACCGCATCAGATTACACCAGCTGGAAGTGACGCCGAACAATGCGGGTTGAATTCTGATAGACGTGGGTTCCCAGTGGGCTCGCGTCTGTCCATTCGAGCCTCGCAAGGATGATACTTCCCGGAAATAGATGCCGGAGGCAGGCCAGATCTCGGCGGAAGCCAATACGGATTAGCGACAATGCATGGCAATGCGTCGATTATTAAGCGGACAGCGGAGCGCGGTACCGATCCTGATAGGCTCGCGCGCATTCTTTCGAGTTCTTCTTCATCAGTTACGGTCGAACCTACGGGTAAAGGCGGGCTGTCGTTTGACTGTAGCGTAGTCACTCTGGGACAAATGGCTTTCATCAGCGCAGCCTATGAAGGGGAGATGCGAAATCGCCGGCATGCGAGGGGCGACAAGTTGTTGATCGTCTTTCCCCGTCAAGGCATAGCGTTGGAGCGGTAAGGAGTGCCCCGTTTTTTCGCTTGGCGCTGACTAGGCCCGGCTTGAGACAGGACAATGAGAAACATTAGTTTCATGACAGTCGCTGGGTCACGCCAAGATGGCAAGCTGGGTGGGTTTTGCACGGAACTCAACAGACAATATCCGCGGCCGGTTCACAACCAGTGGACTGGTAACGGTTTCACGCGATGGCAATGCCGCCTCAAAGTCAACGCGTTTCGAGTATCCGCATCAACCGGCCGCGATAGCTGTCGAGAATAACGGCCAGCACGATAACGGCACCAATTACAATCGGCTTGATGTTGTCGTCAGCGCCCAGAAGCTGCAGACCGGTGGACAGTACCTGTAGGATGCAGGCGCCGACCAGCGTTCCGATGATCGAGCCCTTACCACCCGAAAGGCTGGTTCCCCCGATGATGACCGCGGCTATGGCATTCAATTCATAGCCGATGCCTGCGACCGGGCTGCCGACGTTCAGCCGGAGCAGATAGACCATGGCCGCGATGCCCGCTGTCAGCCCGGAAATCGTAAAGACCGCGACCTTGTACTTCTTTGGCTCATGCCCGGACAGCCGGACTGCTTCCTCATTGGTGCCGATTGCGAACACGAAGCGTCCGAAAACCGTATAGCGCAAAACGAACCAGCCGATGAGGACGACGATAATCGCGATCAAGAAGATCGAAGGGAATACGCCCCAGAAGATCAGATTGCCGAAATCGACGAAGGGTTGCGGCAGTCCGGTGATGGTGGAATTGTCACTGACAACGCGCGCCAGGCCACTTGCGACATTCAGCATGCCGAGTGTAACGATGAAGGACGGAAGCTTCCATTTTTCGCATACCCACCCGTTGACCGCGCCAAGGATAGCCCCTGTTCCCATCGATGCGAACGATGCCAGAACAATCGCCTGCCATGGGGAAAGGCGGGGATCGATCATGATGGTTGCGCCGATGACCGTGCAAAGGGCGAGCAGCGAACCGACGGACAGATCAATACCGCCGACAAGAATGACGAAGGTCATGCCGGAGGCAAGCACTGTGTTGATGGCGATCTGGACAAAGATTTTGAGGAAGTTCTCCGGCGTCGCGAAATAGGGTGCCGTCGCCGAGAAGAATGCGAGGATCAGAATGAGGGCGATGGCTACGCCGGCCTCTTTCATCGAGATCCGAATGAGCTTGTCCCAAAAGCGGCTCTCTTTCGGCTCGGTCTTGTTTTCAACGTTCCCGGACACGACTGTACTCCTTGTAAGCAAGTGAGAGGATCTTGCCCTCTTCGAATTGTTCCCGAGATATTTCGCCGGCTATCTTGCCATCCGACAACACGATGATGCGATGGCAGATGCTGATGAGCTCCGGCAGATCGGACGACACGACCAGAACGCCTTTGCCTTCAGCGGCAAATTTCGACAGGAGTTCATAGATTTCGGCCTTCGCGCCCACATCGATCCCGCGGGTCGGTTCATCGAAAATCAGCACCTTGGGGCCACGGAACAGCCATTTGGCAATGACCACCTTTTGTTGATTGCCCCCTGAAAACGTTCGAACCGCCTGACGGATCGAGGGGGTCTTGATATGCAGCTCGCGCACGAGACGCTGCGAATGATCATCCTCCGCCTTTCGGATGATCAAGCCGTTGCGGGAGACTTTGGCAAGGTCCGTTATGGTGGTGTTCTGCGCGCAGCTCATGTCGAGCATCAGGCCCTGCATCTTGCGGTCTTCCGTTGCCAGGCACAGGCCGGCGGCAACGGCGTCCTTGGGTGATCTGATCTCAACCGGTTTGCCATTGATGCGAATTTCGCCGGCAGCCTTGACGTCGGCGCCGAATATCGCCCGAACCGCCTCCGTTCGACCACTGCCCACAAGGCCGGCAATACCGACGATTTCTCCCTTGGAGACGGAGAAGGACAATTCCGGGCTATTGCGCGTCACCTTCAGACCGGAAACGCCAAGCGCCTCGCCAGGAACCACGCTGTCACCGCGAAAAAAGCCATGATCCGAGAGCGTTCGTCCGACCATGAGTTCGACTATTTGCGGGATGCCCAGTCCTGCAAGCGGGCGAGTGATCACATGCTGGCCGTCGCGCAGGACCGTCACATCGTCGCCGACCTCAAAGATCTCCTCAAGCCTATGCGAGATGTACAGGGTCGTAACCCCACGGCCCTTCAGCCGCTTCAGAATTTCAAACAGGCGGTCGACTTCCTTGGAGGTCAAGGTTGCTGTTGGTTCGTCAAGAACCAATAGCTTGCTTTCGTAGCAAAGTGCCTTGGCGATCTCGAGCAGCTGGAGCTGCGCGATGCTGAGCCGGCTGGCGAGCGTCGTCGGAGCAACGTCAAGGCCCACTTCAGCCAGGAGTTCGGCCGCCCTGTGGTTCAATTCCTTGTAGTTCACGAGGCCGTATCGGCGCGGAAGATGCTCAAAGAGCAGGTTTTCGGCAACCGTGAGATTGGAAAGAGGGTGCAGTTCCTGGTGAATGACACGGATTCCTGCCTTGAAGGCTTCCAGCGGCGACGCCGGATTGTAAGGCTTGCCGTCGAACACGATGTGACCGTCATCCGGCCTGAACAGGCCGCCGAGCAGATTGATCAGGGTGGATTTTCCGGCGCCGTTTTCGCCAAGTAGGACGTGCCCCTTACCGCGACCGATCTTTATGGAAACATCCTTGAGCGCGACGACGCCGGGGAAGCGTTTGCCTATGCCTTCCAGCTTCAAGATGAAGTCATCTGGTGTGCCTGACACGTCCACCTCATGCCTGTTTCAGTTTGTTTTGTATGGAGACAGCACCGCCCACGGCGCCGCAGGACCGGTTTGGATACGCCGCCCGCGAAGCGATCGACGAGAAAATCGGTTGGGCAGCGGATAGCGCCGGTCATGAACCGGCGCTTCCTTTAGCCTTGCAGTCGGTAATCCCGACTACTTGAGGTCCTTGGCGGCGATGAGTGTGACGTCCGTCTTGACCCAGCCGGTGAATTTCTCACCAGCAAGTTCGCGAAGGCCGTACTTGATGCCCATGGCCGCCATTTCCGCGCCATACTGTTCGACGGTGGCAAGCATCTTGCCGTCCTTGATCAAAGGCTTGACGGACGGAATATTATCGAAGCCGACGACCTTGATCTTGCCGCTCTGGCCGGACGCATCGAGAGCCTTGACGACGCCGAGAGCCATGGAGTCGTTTGCAGCCATGACGCCCTGAATATCCTTATATTTGGTCAGGAAATTCGTCATGACGGTATTGGCTTCCTCCGTTTCCCAATGCGCGGTTTTGCTGTCGAGAAGCTCGAGCTTGCCGCTCTTGATGGAGTCCATGAAGCCTACCTTACGCTCCTTGGCGTTGTCGGCCTCAGGATTGCCTTCCAGGATCACGACCTTCGCACCCGGGCCTAGATCCTTGGCAAGAGCATCGCCCGCGAGCTTGGCGCCCTCGGTGTTGTCAGGTCCGAAGAAAGCAAGGTCGATACCAGCTGCCTTCTTGGCGTCTGCATCGAGCGGCACGTCGATATTGATGACCTTGACGCCTGCCTTAACCGCTTTTGCAAGCGGAGTGGCCATGGCCTTTGAATCAGCAGGCGCGACAACGATGATGTCGTATTTCTGCGTCACGAAGTTTTCGACGGCATCGACCTGCGAGGCGAAGTCACGCTCGTCCTTCATGCCGACGGCCTTGAAGTCGAACTTGTCCTTGTTCTCCGCCGCGTATTTGTCGGCGCCTGCCTTCATTTGCTTGAAGAACTCATTGGACAGGGACTTCATGATCAGACCGACTTTGGGCTTGCTGGCCGCAAAGGCGGGCGAAACGCCACAGGACAGCGCAAGCATCAACGTGCCCGCAAGCCCGATCTTCAGCGCCGCGCGTCGCGGCATATTGGTCAAGACAGAACTAGGCTCTTTGGAATTCGACATTTCTTATCCTCCCGATAAACGGCTCAACGCTCAGCTCCACCTGAGTTGTCGACGACAATGAACCGTTTCCACAGCTATTGGGTATCAATGGCCCCAAAAAATGTCAAGGCGCCGTTTAAATGCCTAATATTAATCAGATTTGCTGCTTTGCAGCATGATCGTTTCTGCTCGTAATGAACCGTTTCCATTGCAAATTTCATTGCTTTCACGCTATAAAACATCAGCGATCACATTTGAGTGCGCCCCTTTGACTAAGGCGATAGAGACCGTTAGCTGAAATCCGGATCAGTGCCTTTGGTTTGTCGTTGAAGGCGAAATGAGAGGACATCAATTTTTGCCATGCCAAAGGTCGGAATTCGGGACGTTGCCAAGCTCGCAGGTGTTTCCACCGGGACCGTCTCAAGGGTTTTGAATGATCATCCTTCGGTCACGAAGGAATCGAGGGAGCGGGTCCGAGGGATCATAAAGGAACTCGGCTATACACCCGACCCGTCCGCAAGAAGCATGCGCAGCAAGGTCAGCCGTCTGATCGGCATCGTCATTCCGGATTTGACCAATCCCTTCTTCGCGGAGCTCGTTCAATCCGCCGAACAGGCGGCAGCAAATCACGGCTACAATATCATCGTCATGACGTCCTTTGATCAGGCGACGAAGGAAGTGAACCGGATTGGGCAGCTGACGAGCCGAAAGGTGGATGGCATTATTCTCGTTCCCAGCAACGATTTTCATACGATAACGCCGCCAAAGGGAGTGCCGATCGTCGTTGTCGACCGCCTCATGCCGGGATATTCCGGGATCGCCGCCGACCACCGCAATGGTGCCAGGCTTGGCGTCGAATATCTTTTGAAACTCGGGCATCGACGCATTGGCTTCATCTCCGGTCCCAAGCAGTCGGTTCCCGCCAATGATCGCCTGAGGGGCTATCTGGATGCGATGGAGCATGTTGAGGGTAGCAGACAGAGCGCAGGATCGCCCCTGATTGCCGAGGCGGCTTTTGACTATGAGAGCGGTCGCTCCGCCGGGAACTATCTCCTGGCGCGTGCCCGCAATGAGCGTCCGACAGCCATATTTACGAGCTCGGATCAGCAAGCGATCGGCTGCATGAGGGCAGCTCATGATCTCGGCATCCCGATACCCGCGGCCCTTTCCATCGTGGGCTTTGACGGCATCCCGCTTTCAAGCATGACGACGCCGCGCCTGACAACGGTAAAGCAGCCGATTCAAAAGATCGCCGCGGCGGCGGTGGCGGCTTTGTTGGATAAGCAACCGGCACCCAGCGCTGATAGCCCGGTCCTGTTCGCTTGCGAGCTTTCGGAGGGCGAAACAACCTCCGCCCCTCAACCCGACTAGGTTCTGTCGCAAACTTTCCGTTTTGCCGCGCCGATCAGATAGTCGTTCCGGACAGCGTGCTGCAGGCGACCCTGTTGCGGCCATTTTCTTTGGCGCGATAAAGCGCGCGGTCGGCATTGTGCAGAAGCGTTGCAGGCTCGGTGACCGCCCCTTCAGTCAATGCCGCGGCGCCTACGCTGATGGTGGCGACCTGGTTCGGGCTAACCCTGTGTTCGATTGCAAGCTCGAGCACAGCCTGCCGAATCTGTTCGGCGATCGCCGCGGCTGCCGGCTCGTCCGTATCTGGCAGCAGTGCGGCAAATTCCTCTCCGCCATAACGTGCGGCAACATCGCCAGGCCTACTGACTATTTTTTGGATTGTCCCGCCAATTCTCTTTAGGCATTCGTCGCCGGCCGGATGGCCATAGCAATCATTGAAAGCCTTGAACCAATCGACGTCGATCATCAGCAGTCCGAGGCTCGTCTTGTCCTGGCAGGCCCGACCAGCTTCGCGCAAGAGCGCGTTATCGAAAAATCGTCGGTTGGCCAAGCCGGTCAATCCATCCTGTTCAGCAAGCGCTTGCAGACGCCGATTGGCGTCCTGCAACTCGTCCTCGATAGCCTTTCGCGCCGAAACGTCTCTCAGCGTTCCGATGATGCCCGTCGGTTTTCCTGTCTTCGGGTCCTTCAGCGTCTTTAGCTGTGCCTCGACCCAAATCCAGTGTCCGTCGCGGTGGCGAAAACGATTGATGACCGACCGGCGCTCCACGCTACCGTTCAGCAATGCTTGAAAAGCAAGAATTATTTGCGGGCGCTCGTCCGGATGGGCCAAGTTCATGGGCTTGTTCCCTATCAACTCCTCCGGCTCGTAACCCAAAATTTCGCGACAAGCTGGCGAAACATAACGGCGCACCAAATCGCGATCGAGTTGAAACACCATGTCGGAACCGTGATCCGCCAACAGACGATAGCGTGCCTCGCTCTCCTTGAGACGCTGCTCTGCTGCCACGCGGTCATCAATATCGCGAGCGACCGAATGAATAGCCACGACGTGTCCGTCGGCGTCGGTGAGCGCTCTGTTTCTCCAAGCCATCCAGCGGGTTTGGCCGTTTGGCAGAATGACCTGGTTTTCGTCTTCTACACTATGATCGACGCTGCATACGTACCGAAGATGTGCAGCTACTGCGGCGCGGCTGTCTTCCGGCACGAAATCGAAGAGACTTCTGCCGATCATTTCATCCGGCTGCAGCCCATAGTGACGCGCGTAGGCATGATTGACGAATCGCAGCACGCCTTCAGGGCTGGCAAGGGAGATCAGCTCTGATTGGTCTTCTACCAGGCCTCTATAGCGCGTCTCGCTGGCAGCCAATTGCCGTTCGACGGTCTTAAGCGCGGTCACATCCGTGACGACAGCCAGAGAGACACCGCCGATTTCAGGAGAGCTATCGTCCAGCACGGCTGACAACAGGACGTCGATGATCCGTCCGTTCTTGCACACCATCTGATATTCCGCATCATCGATGTGACCGGTTTCGAAGAAGGCCGGCAGGACTTCATTGATCGCGTGAGCGCGGGATTCGGGCGTCAGAAAATCCGAAGACGGCCTGCCAATCACTTCTTCGCGCGTATAGCCAAGTTTGGCGAGCCAGGCATCGCTGACCGATATCAGCCGGCCTTCCTTGTTGATCGAATGGAGCATGGCGGGGGTGACTTTGGTGCGATGTTCGAGTTCCGCCCATAGTCTGATGACATTGCTGTCGGTTTCTACGTGTTTTGGCGAGGCGTTGGTCACTCGGGAAACCTACCTTAAAGCACGTCATCGTACTTGCGATTCGTTATAATACGGTTGCCATATTCTGACATCGTGGCAAGTCCATGAATGCTGCCTTATCGAAATCTCGTCGCGGAGCTTTCTGCCGCCGTCGATCGCAGCTAGCCCCGATCATTCACTATGATTTGGATGGAGAGCAAGCCGTAAATCGGTAAGACCGCGATTCCCGTCCTTGCTGCCGGTCGCGGCCACGGCGGTGAATATGCGCTCGGCATCGTCGTACATCTTGAGATTGAGATAACAATAACCGCGAAGCACCATCAAATCCAACCGCTCCTGCTGGAGTTGCGCGCGTTGATCAAGATAGATCAGGGTCTCCTGATAGCGCTTGGCGGTGAATGCGGAAAGCGCGCGGTTGGCCAGGATCGCCACCTGCAGCTCGGCGGCGCGCTGATGGCTGAGAGGTGCCTTGGTTGCGGCAACGGCTGCATTGTTGGTGAGCCCGGCACGCAGATAGGCAAGACTTTGCCCGTAAGCGGCATCCTCCCGCATTTTGCCGACCGGAGCATTCATCGCCGTTTCGAAGGCTGCAATCGCTTCCATTGGCCGGTTGAGATCCATCAGGCACCAGCCGCGCGATAGAGCATCCCCCGGCGTGAGAAGCTGGGAATTGATCGTCGTGGAGCAGCCGCGAGGCTGGCGCGCGTTGCGCCGTACCGGCGGCGTTCGCCTTTCCGATTGACCATATTCAATTCGTGGAGAAGAGCCTCCGCCTGCGATCACGTCGGTCTCGAATTTTGCGGGCGGTGTGGCAAGGGCCGGTGGCGAGGCCGCGGCCGTTTGCGATGCCGTTTGGTTTGGCGAAGGCAGTGGTGCGGAGCCGACAGGAACTTGAGGCTTGACCTCGTTGAGCCTGGCAATGCGCTCGGATCGTCCCGCCCAAAGTCTTTGGACCTCCGCCACGCCTTGCCGGTCGTTCAGCTGATTGCGGGTAACGGCCAGCCCATAGGCCGACGGTTCGTCATCAGGCTTCCAGTTGAGTGCCGTCTCAAACCAGCGTAGCGCGGTTTGCGGCTGGTTCAGAGAGCGTGCAAACCAGCCGAACTGCTGTGCGGTCGGCACGTATTTCTGCGCGATGACTTCTGTGGCGATACGGCTAAGCACATTTTCGCCAAGAGCGGCCGGCGGCTGCAACGCCATCAGATTGGCTGTCGCCGCGAGGTAGGTCGCCGTCGCGTCCTTGGAGACACCGCGCCATTTATACATGACGTCTTCTGCCTCTTGGGGCTTGCCGTCGGCAATCAGGACCAGCGCAAAGCCTTGCGATGCTGTTGCCGAGTCTCCTTTGTCATGCGCGATCCGGAACCATTTTTCCGCGTCGCCATAGTTCTGGCGGCGTAGATAGTACCAGCCGAGAAGAACGGCGTCGGAAGCAAGGCCCTGGCTTTGGCCGACGCGTTCGACCTCCGTCAGATAATTCGGCGCGATGTCCAGCTTCGGATCGTCGTTGCCCTCGGCGAGAAACCGTCGCGCGAGGTCGGTGCGGATGCTGTCGAATTCACGCCCGTTATTGCCGTCCGGCTTCTCAAGCGCCAGGATATCCTGCATGGGTTGGTAGGGCAGCAGGGCTGCGGCCTTCTGCACCGTCGCAAGCCTCTCTTGAGGGGCGACACAATTCTTCAGAATATAGGCATAGGTGTCCTGGCCGCGGTTGGCCCGATCCGTTCGGATAAAGGCTTCCGCGACGCGCCATAGAATATCGATGTCGCTGCAGGTGAGCAGGCTTGGCGTGCTGGCGCCAATCTCGACGACGGTCGCGTATTGCTTGAGATCGGAGGCATTGATCAGGCGGGTGCGGGCTTCGGCGACATCCAGGCGCTCCAGCAGATCCGAAGGCGGCTGCCATCCGGATTCCGCTGCCTGCCTATCCGTGATCGCCTTGCGCAGCTCGGCATAGCGGCCTTCGGAATAAAGCTGCCACATGGCTTCAAGTTGCTTGTCGCTATTCTGCGGTATGGCCAGTGGATCGGTGGGCGGCACCCAGTTCGGATAAAGCGCCTGAAGTCGGGATATCTCGGCTTGAAGCCGCGCCTTGTCGCCACGACCGGCGAAATAGCGCAGCGCACTTTCGTCGACCTTCGGTGCCGCGGCGGGTTGCGGCGCGCCGGACTGGGGAGTGGCCTGGGCAACGGCAGCTGGCGTATCGGTGGTGGTTTGGATCGCTGTCGGAGCGTTGGGCAGGACTGCGGAAGGCGCGCTTGCCTGGATGCGATCGGCAATAGTTCCCATCTCGCCGGCTGATGCATCGAACGCCATATCGGCTTGCTTGATGCGTGAGGTTGGTCCCGACGGCATGTCGGAATGATGCACCGCTGATACTCGCAGCTTGTCCTCCATCGTCTCACGGTCTCTCACCGTCATGACAACTCCTGTTGCCGCGACTGCCAAGGAAACCGTAATCAGAGAGGATTTTATAAACACTCCGGATGCTTCTCCTCGATGAAAGCCAGGCCCAGCAATTGTAGGGTCGACGGGTAATAGAGGGACGGTGCGAATTGGCGAACCGACGCGGGTAATTTCGTCCCACTCGTCACACACGCCACAACATCGTTAACAATTCGATAACCGGGCTCCGTCAGCGGCTGCTTCGATCTGCCAGTCGCAAGGTCGATTATGGCTGGGGCATCGCCGTCGCCGGTTATGCCCGCTTGCAATCGTGTCAGCAGCGCTTTGTCCGTTATACCCGCGCGCACGAGATAAAGCGGGATGCGGATGGCATTGTAACCGAATTCTGCGTCAAAACCTTCCGCCGGGCTTGGCTTGGCATGCAGGCTCACCCAGTCCGCCGGCAGCTTTCGTGGTCCGAACTGCATTGACCGCAGTAGCGAGAGACCGTCGTCCTTCAGCTTTTGCCAATTGTCGGAAGGCGCCAGGACCGCCATGACGGGGAGTGCCTCATAAACCCAGTATGACGGGTTGATCACCGGGCCGTCGTCACGATCGGTGGCTCCAAAGCCTTCGGCGCCAGGAAGGAGGACAGTCCGGCCCCCGACCTGGACGACGGCATGGGAAAGCAGCGCCTGCGCCATATGCGATGCCTCGCTCAGATAATCCTTTTTGCTCCAGGCCGATCCCGCCAGCGCCAATGCATAGGCGATCAGTATGTCACCGTCGGACGCATTGTTGGTGTCAGCGACGTGAGGCGTCGTCGCAGGGTCCCATTTCCAAGCCGCAAGACCATCGTCGCGCAGGAGCAGCTCCGTTCGCGTGAAATACCAGATCTGTTCGAAGTCGGCCGGACTGTTTGAAAGGTAGGCGAGCAACAGGCCGTAGCCTTGCCCTTCGCTATGGCTGATGTTGCCGTTTCCATTGTCGACAATCCGGCCACTTGCGTCGAGGAATTTTGCTTTGTAGGCCTCCCAGGCCTGTGGATCGATTGCGGCATGTTGAGCCGCAAGCGGCTGGCTCATTGCCAAGAAAACAATGCTGCTTAAAGCGGCCATGATGCGCCAGTGCCTCATCCGCGCCTGCCGATCTTTGCGAGAATGCCCGCCGTCGTTATGCCGATCAGCAATGAGGACGCAATCAGCAGCAGCGCATAGGACAGGATATTGCTGGAAAGCCAGTTCGCGGCGATCAGACGATAGTTGGTAAACGACCAGGGTTGCGTCGTCACAAAATCGAAACGGCTTACGGGCACGGTATCGATCTTTCCGGTCTTGGCGGAATAAACGGTAACATGACCGGCAATCTGCGACCATTCGCCCAGCGAGGTGATGGCGTTGGCGCCTGCGCGCAGATCCTTTGCCGAGGGCGCCGCCACGATCGTCCATGTGGAGTTTGCCGTCGCGCCTTCCCCCTGGGCAATCATGAAGCTGTTGAGATTCGAAGGTGTGAAGATCTGCTCGGCCCCTGGAATGAACTGCAGCGAGCTCCAGGAGATGTCGAAATTGCGATGCATCCAGTCCTGGAACGACTGGAGCTGCAGCTGCAACAGGCCGCCTCCAATTCGCGAACGCCATTCGTCGACGGTGGCAGCACTCTCCTGCTGGGCCACTTGTCCGGGCAGGGGAGGACGCCAGGATGCCTGGCTCGCTGCCGCGATGTTCATTTGCGATAATGTCGTGACCGGTATTTGCGAGATGGGACCGATAAAGATCGCGTTGCGGTCCCCGGCGCTGCCCGGTGATGCGATAAGGTCGACCGCGATTGGATGTCCCGCGACGATTGCCATCTGGCCCAACAGCGTTGCCGTTGCGGACAGGGTATCGGTGTCGGTTCGGTCGATGAACAATGCGGTGGAGGTACTGCTGCGGCCATAGGGATAACCCGTGCCGGCGAAAGCCGCGAGATTCGGGCGCTGGGCGACCCTGGCGAAATCCGGAATCTGAAACGTACTTGTGTCGAACAGCGCGAAACGCGCTGTTTTGTCTGCCGTCGTGCCGGGCGTGCAGACGTCGTCGTCATTGGTCAGCAGCATGGCTTCCAATGTTACCGTGTTGAGGCCAGGCTTGAAGTGACGCATCGTCACGCGAATGGGCAGCTTCCGGAAAATACCGCCGCCAGGCGAGGTAATCGGCTTGGTCGTGGCAATGCTGCCGTTGACATAGACATCGATATGACTGCCGGGCCGCACATTCTTGGCATAGGCTGCATCGAGATAGATGGTCGCCTCTCCATAGGCATTGGCATAGAAGTCCGCCGGGATCGCCACATTGAAACTCGTATGGAAACGGCGACCTGAAAACTCCGTCGTCTCTATGCCCAATTGCGAGAATGAAAGGTTCGTGTCCGACAAGATCAACGGTGCATCCGGAGCGGACCATCGCTGGGTCACCAGCAAGTCGCGGCGGATACCTGGATCCCGGTCGGTCGGTGACACGACGATATCGATCGCAGCCGCGACCGACTGCCACGACGGCCCGCTGATGAGAAGGACTGTCGAACCGGTGCGTGGATCCCGCACGAAGGTTGCAAGGGCCGCATTTTGCGCGGCGGCGGGCGTTGGAAATAACGGTTGCAGTTCGGCGGGCGTACCGACGACGACAGTCATCTTTCCGGGGCCTGGTGGCGGCAATGAATCCGTGCTGAAGGAGAAGGTCTCATTCGGCATTCCGCTGAGTACCGAAAGACCTTGTGCCAGCCTGAGCAGGGGCTTTGTGGTGCCGGGCTGGGCCAACGCCGGTACCACAAGATTGAATTCCGTCTTGCCAGCGCCATCGACGCCGATGGCGCGGATGGCGTCCGTGCCCGACAGCTTTTGCGAATTCTCTTCGGTAAAACTCAAATAGGTCCTTGCGGGATCGATATCGGACCAGAGTTCATAGGTCGATTGAATATTGCAGTCGGTGCGATGACGCTGCGTCGCTTCGAACGACACCAGGTTGGCTCCCGGTTGCAACAGACCGCGTGGAACGTCGAAGCTGACCGTCGACGGATTGTCCGATGATCCGATTTGCTGCTGGCCGATCGGGCGGTTGTTGAGAAAGATCGTCAGTTGTGACGCCTCGGGCGCGACGACCACAGCATTTTGATAGGCGAAATTGAATTTAGCCGCCGCCGCCGCCTGTTCGGGGGTAAGATAGATCGACCATGACTTTCGATCATATTCGCCTTCCAGCCGAAATTTTGCGAAGGGTACGACATATCGCTGAAAACTGCTGTTGGCGGTTGTCGCGGCTGCCGTACTAGGCGCGGGTGTGTTTTGCGCCGGCGCCGGCAGGACTGCCTGCGGTACGGTCGGCGCCGATGTTTGCGGCCGCTCTCGCGACATGTCGAAAGGCAGGGTCTGCGCGGAAGCGAGCGTGGCGGCACCAATCGCCAAAATGACAGCTGAAAGGATCGCTTTCATCTGTTACCTGCCTTTGCCTTTTGTTGCTCTGCCTCGCGCTCCGGACGCATACTGCGGAAGAAATAAAGCAGGCCGCGGCTCGTCTGGTAGAGCGACAATCCCAGGAACCAGATCGTCCCGCGGATAATGCCGGGATTGCGGCGGCGGCCCTTCTGGAATTGCGTCCATTGATCGGAATTTGCAAATACCAGATCCGCGATCAAACGGTGATCTGATGCGCCTTTGGGCACATACTGGCACCCGATCGTCGTGATGTCGCCGGACGGATGGATATTGCGCACCACGACCGGCAACGTTTGCACCTCGCCACCGCCATAGGGGTGGAAGCGGAGTGTCGCCTCCGCACTGACAACCAACGCATCAAGCTCCTTGTTGAATACATTCAGCCGCGCACCATGGACTGAAACGTCCTCGATTGAGGCGGAATGCCACTTGCCGTTGACGCCAAGTTCGCTGCGACGGTCGACCCTGATGCGACGGGAGGAGGATCGTTCGCCACGTTCCGACACAACGCCCAATGCACAACCGGCCAGGATCAGGTTGATGAGGTTCCAGGCACCAACGACAAGCGTCACATCGGCCTTATAGGGCTCGGCATAGATGCGATATATCGTGATCGCAAGCGCGATGACCTGTACCGCAAAAATGACGAAGAAGGGACGGCTGATCTCGGAAAGGCGGCTGACCGCAATCGATTCATCCTTGGCGGTGACCTTGAAGGTGGGTTTTCTCGGATTGAAGATGACGGAGATGACGGCAGGCAGCAAATGCACCATCTGCACATATTCGTAGAGTTCCGAAATCCACGGCCAGCGGAAGGATCCGTAGAGATAGTTCTGCATCATCAGGTTCACGAGCATGTAGGCAAGTGTGTAGGCGAGGAATTCGCTGCCCGACGCGGTAAAGATCTCCAGATCGAAGAACAGGTAGCAGAGAGGGGCAAACAGAAAGATGGCGCGTGGAAAGGGGAAAAGCCAGAACAGCGTCGAGGACATATAGCAAAGACGCTGTGGCAGGGTGAGGCCTCGCTTCAGCAGCGGGAAGCGAAAACGCAGGATTTGCATCATGCCTTGCGCCCAGCGACTGCGCTGGCCGATGAAGCTTGCGAAAGTGGCGGGTTGCAAACCGGCAATGAGCGGCTTGTCGACATAGATGCTGTTCCAGCCGGCGCCATGCAGCGCAAGCGCGGTCTCGCAATCCTCGGTGATGCTGATGCCGCTGAAGCCGCTTTGGGACTCAAGCGCCTTGCGGCTCAACACCGCCGCTGAACCGCAAAAGAAGGCCGCATTCCATTTGTCCAGGCCGCGCTGAATGATGCCGTAAAACATCTCATTCTCGCTCGGCATGTTGTCGAAGGTTCGCAGATTGCGTTCAAGCGGGTCCGGATTGATGAAGAAATGCGGCGTCTGGACGAGAAAGAGCTTCGGGTCGTCTTCAAAATAACCGACGGTTTCGAGCAGAAAATCGCGAGCCGGCGCGTGGTCCGCGTCGAAGACGGCAATCAGGTCGCCGTTCGAATGCTGAAGGCCGTTGTTGAGGTTTCCGGCCTTGGCGTGTTCGTTGCGTTCACGCGTCAGATATTTGACATCGAGCTCCTGGCAAAGCTGTTGGAGCTCGTTATGACGCGCAATTGCCGCCTGCGATTCCAGGACCTTGGTGGAGTTGCGTTTCTGCAGTGTGCCGCCATCGTCGAGCAACCAGACTGTGAGCTTGTCGGCCGGATAGTCCATCGCCTTGGCGGACGCCAATGTATTGGCCAGAAGGTTGATGTCTTCATTATAGGACGGGACGAAAACGTCGACGGAAGGAAACTGCTGTACCCTTGCTGCGCGGGCGGGGCGTGAAGGTAGGGGCGTTGCAACGATGAACAAGCTGAGCATCAGCATCGCCACGTTGTACATTTCCGCAAGATAAAGCAGCAGGCCGGGGATGAAGTTTTCGGGCTGGTTGACCGGCGGCAGGGTGCTGGTCGTGCGCCAATAGACATAGCGGAGCACGATCGAAGTGCCTAAGGCGAGCGCAACCAGCCGCCAGGTGCCCTGGCGCTTCAGGACTTTGATCACGGCCATGAAGGTGACGGCAAAGACGCTGGCAATCAGTTGGGTTTGCAGGTTGACCGGCAATGTGATCAGCACGATGCCGCATAGGGAAACGGCAGCCCATATCAAGATGCTTCGTGCTGTCTGCATCGGTGTTCCTTCAAAAGGTATTCGCCAAGCGCCATCCTGGCGCTCCAAATGATTAAAAAATCTATTTCATACAGGCAGCGTTGGCCACTGCACCAATACAATCCGGTGAGGGTACGATCGTGCTATAGGTTTGTGTCGCTGCTGGCTGCGCTTGTCCTGTTGTCGTTGTCGGCATTGGGACCGCGTTCGCCTGGCCCTGGTCGTATTGTTCCCCCGGGAATGGCACTCGTGGCCCAATTGCCTGCGGAAGGGTCGCGGCTGGTAAGGCTTGCGGTGAGGCGACGACCTGGCGGCGCACGACCACGGTACGCACAGCAGGAGGGGCGGCTTCATAACCGATCGGCGTCGCGTTGCTGCGATAGCCGCTTGTGTCCGGATAGACGGGATCTCCGGGGCGAACAAGCACCGCGTCGGCTCCGCGCACCGTTCCGTATGGATTGAGTGCTTCGTTCACAAATCCCCCGGCAATTGTATAGCCATAGACTGTACTCAGAAGCTGACGCTCGTTTGCGTGGGCGTCGCATAGTCGGACCCGAACCTGAACCATGCTGAAGTTTTGCAATTGTGCCTGCGTGGAGTGACCGGCCCGAATTTGCTGCCAGGCGTAGAGGCAGGTATCGCCAGCGCGGCTTTGACCGGAAGCATAACCGAACGGACCATAGGTATTCTGCACAAAGGTCGCCGAGCGGGCGAGCCTGACGCCCGGTGTCGCCGCCGCCAGTTCGCGCGCTATCGCATTTTCGCTGACAGCTTTGTAAGGCGTGCTGCCCAGCCCAGGGCTGCCTCCGGATACACCAAGGAACTGTATTTTCAGAAAATTCTGGCCGACCACCGACGAGGACGTGGCAAGTGAAATCGTCTGCTCCACATCGTCCTTGTGCTTCCGCTCGATCACATTGACGATGGCGGGACCGCCTGGCGGCAGAAATGCCAGCGCTTTTTCGTTAGCAACCGTTTCCGGACCCGTCGATTGCCGTACGCCGCCCGTCGTTGTGCAACTGGTCGCCAGACCGGCCAACGTCAGCAGCGCTATTATTTTGAATAGGTGCATCTTTGTAATCGCGGTCGTCGTCTATCGTCATATTGGCGGGAAAGTTACCCGATGGATTTGAACAGGGCCTTCATCAGAATTGAGATAAGCGCTATTATGGTTAACCATTGGTTAATGGATCGGAAATCCCAGAAATCTAGGCATAAGAGGGGGACTCCGTTGTAGGGAATGACAGTGGATGCGGGACGGAGTTGCTGTTTAATTTCGCATGCTTTTCGCCCAAACAGGATCACGATGCTGCTCCCTCCCCAGAAGCTTTTTCTTTACATGCATGTCAGCAAGGAAGCTGTTCTATCGTCGCCGATCGAAGGAACACAATCGGCGTTCTCTGAGCTCCTTCGTTTTGAGACGAAAGCGCAGACAGCATCCGCAACCGCATAGAAAACTAGGCATGGAAGTCCGCTATGCAAGAGCAGCGGGCGATTTCGTGGATGATTCGTAGGGGGCGTTGCCTCGGGCTAGCCTCGCTTTCGAGTCAGAGTTTACGGTATTTATATACCGTCATATGTTTTGCCGGTAATCTCTTTGTAGACATCCAGCAATATCCGACCTTGGCTGTTCTTTACGCTTTTATCAGCGCCGTGGGCGATCAGTATTTTCGCCATCTCAATCGTTGCGCCTTGATCTTTACTGGCGAGGGCAAAGGCAAATGGGGTTGCGCCCTCGGCGTCTTTGGCATTCGTATCGGAACCAGCTTCTATCAGTCTCTGCAGGATTTCCACGAAACCATACAGTGCAGCGGCATGAAGTGCCGTCAAACCTTTTGGACCACGGCTATCCACGTCTGCCTGCTGACCAATCAGGAAGTTTATCATATCAAGATCGCGTGTAACCGCCGCGCGTAGGATGATTGGACTTCCGTCTCTCCTATCTGCGGAGTTTGGGCTGGAACCTGCGAGAATAAGCTTCTTCATCGTGTCAAAATCTTCGACGACGAAAGCGTCCTGCATTTCATCACCGATGTCGTTGCTCATGCGGACGCTTTCTCTGATAATGCGTTAGATGCCATCCGCCAGTTGCTGGAACAGGCCCGCAACGACCTGCGGATTGATGATCTTGCGTTCGTCGATCGTATATTCCTTGCGCAGTGTCCGGATCTTCAGCTTGCGATAATCATCGCCATTGTCGGTACCGTCGATGAAATGAAAATCCGCAATGGTCGTCAGCGGCAAGGATCGGCGTCCGATGTGGATTGATGTCCTGTCCAGCGCCAGCTTTCGGCCAAATGTGACGCGCTTGCTGGAGAAACGTAAGACGCCATTTTCATAACCTGTCAGCAGAGACCATCGGTCAGTTATCTTTGGTTGTAGGCGTTTTTTCATGCGGTCGAGCAACTTGTCAATCGACGTGAATTTTCCTCCATGATTCTACTGCTGAAGGAACGCCCGCCTGCCTTTGCGTTTGCAGTTGGCATTGAGCAGCCGGAACGTCTGAGAAAGCCGCTCCTTAAAACCACCGCGGAATGATAGTTTTCATAGACCGGCAATCCGGCGCAGATCATCGATCGCGCCGGGTGCTGCGGCCAGGACGACCGACCCCTTGGTCAATCTTTCGCCTTCGGTCGGGAAGGGGTGATACCAGCCGCCGGCCTCCTTGACGAGGCAGTATCCGGCCATGCAATCCCAGGCGTGCATATAGGGCTCGTAGTAGCCGACGAGACGGCCGGCGGCGACATAGGCCAGCATCAGGGCGCCGGAACCGTTGCGGATGAAATTGCCGCCCGCTTCCAGCAAGTTTTCGACCATTTTACCTACAAAAGCCGGGGTGACGTAGTTGTTGGCGCCAATGCCTGTTACAGCGTTGCGAATGTTGCGAGCGGCGTCCAGCGTGAGCGTCTTGCCGTTCAGGGTCGCGCCCATGCCAAGTGCGGCGGCATAGAGTTCATTGTGGCACGGCGCGGAGATGACGCCGATGACGGGGACACCGTCATGCAGCAATGCGATGGAAACGCACCAGTTCGGCATGCCATTGACGAAGGGACTTGTCCCATCGATGGGATCGATAACCCAGGTAAAGCCGGACGTACCGGTCTCCAACCCATATTCCTCGCCCAGGATGCCGTCATTCGGATAGGTCTCGTGAAACCGGTTGCGAATGAGGTTTTCGACATCCCGGTCGGCGATCGACACCACATCCTGCAGGTCACGCTTGGTTTCGATGATCAGCGTTTCGCGGCGGTTGAAATAATCGATCGCCAGCGCTCCCGCTTCACGTCCAACCTCTTTTGCCCGCGCAAGACGCGCTTCCAGGCCGGCGACAACATGCTCTGTCATGCAAGTTCCTCTTTAGAAATGGCAGCTTTCAACCGCCGATGATGGCGATCCCGCGATCCTTGAAGCGGATTGCAACGTCGGTCGAAGGCTCAAACGGTGTCTCCACCGCGGGATCGACGACGAAGAGCGTGCCGCTGTTGATTTTGACTTCATATTCCACATGGTCGCCGAGATAGGCGGCATGGGTGATCCGGCCGTTAAACGAGCTTTCCGGCGCGTAGGGAGCCAAGGTTACGGCATTGGGGCGGATCGCCAGTTGCGCCGGCCCCATGCGCAGATTGCGGCCGGGCACGCGATGCTCCAGGCCCTCAATATTGATGGTGGCTCGGCCGTCTTCTATGCCGATGATGTCGCAGGGCACGACATTGGCCTCACCCATGAAGTCCGCGATGAAGGCGGATGCCGGCGTGTCATACAGTTCCCGCGGCGTACCTTGCTGGGCAATCTTGCCTTCCTTCATGATGATGATGCGATCGGAAACGGCGAGAGCTTCGTCCTGATCATGGGTAACGTAGACCGCGGTGAAGCCGAGGCGTTGCTGCAACTCGCGGATCTCAGTGCGGACGCGCCGGCGCAGGCGGGCGTCAAGGTTGGAGAGCGGCTCGTCGAGAAGCAGCACCTGCGGTTCCAGCACAAGCGCGCGGGCGACCGCGACGCGCTGCTGTTGGCCGCCGGATAGCTCGGCGGGAAGGCGCTGCCCCATTCCGGACAGGCCCACGAGCTTGAGCCCGTCTTCGGCCCGCTCGCGGGCCTCCTTGCGTCTGATCCCTGAGGATTCCAGCCCGTAGGCGACATTGTCCAACGCCGTCATATGCGGAAAGAGCGCGTAGGACTGAAAGACCATCGACACATCGCGCTCGTTGGCCGGCAACATGGTGACGTCCTTGCCGCCGATCAGGATGCGGCCGGCGGAGGGATGTTCGAGGCCTGCAAGCATGCGCAGCGTCGTCGTCTTGCCGCAACCCGAAGGACCGAGCAGCGTCACGAGAGTACCCGGCTCGATGGTCAGGGACAGGTCCGGTATGGCGGTGAATGCCCCGAAAGTCTTGGCGACGCTCTCAAAGACGACGGAACCGGAGGAGTTCATGTTCATGCGGTTTTCTCCTGACGGATAGGTGCGGACGATACGGCGGTCGCCGTGGTCGCGACGCGGTTCTCGCGCCGCAGACGCCGTTCGCCGACCAGAAGCTGGAAGCTTGCGATAATGACGATCATCACGACGATGAGCGCGGAGGAGTAGGCGATGGCAACGCCGTATTCGCCGTTTTCGACAAGGCCCACGATATAGGCGGTCGACATGTTGTATTGCGCGCTGACCAGGAAGATGACCGCGCTGATCGAGGTAATTGCCCGCACGAATGAATAGACCAGCGCAGCGGTGATCGCCGGTCGCAACAGCGGCAGGATCACTTTCCGGATCGTCCGGAAGCTGTCCGCGCCGAGCGTCAGCGATGCTTCATCCAGGCTTTTGTCGAGCTGGCTCATGGCCGCGACGCCACCGCGCACGCCGACGGGCATGTTCCGGAACACGAAGCAGGCAACTAGGATCAGCGCCGTTCCCGTCATCTCCAGCGGCGGCAGGTTGAAGGCCATGATGTAGCTGATGCCGATGACGGTGCCGGGGATGGCAAAGCTCATCATCAGCGCGAATTCGAAAAGATTGCGGCCGACGAATTTCTGGCGGACGATCAGATAGGCGGTGAGCAGGCCAACGGCGGCCGTCAGCGGCGCGGAGATCAAGGCGATTTCCATCGTCGTCCAGAAGGAATTCCAAGCAACGCCCGTCCAGGCAATGCCGCCGTCATCGCGCCAGCCGATCGAGAACGCCTTGACGTAGTGCTGGATCGTCAAGCTGTTATCCAGACCCCAGGTCCGCACGAACCCGCCAAAAAGGATCATCGTATAGACGATGACGGTGAAGAGCATCCAGGGGATGACGATCGCATGGACCGCGATGGAGAGACCGCGAGGCAGGGCGATATGGGCACCGGAATCGCCCTTGCCGGTGACTGTTGCGAAGCTCTTGCCCGCCAGCCAGAAGCGTTGGGCGATGAAGGCCGACATGGTGAAGAACAGCAGGATCATGGCCAGGACGGCTGCCCGCGACGGATCGTTCTGCGAGCCGACGACAGCGAAGAATATCTCCGTCGACAGCACGCCATGGCTGCCGCCGAGAACCATGGGATTGCCGAAGTCGGCCATGCTTTCGATGAAGGCGATCAGGAAGGCGTTTGCGAGGCCGGGCTTCATCAACGGCAGGGAGACGCGCCAGAACGTGCGCCAGCGATCGGCCCTGAGCGTTTGCGATGCCTCCTCCATGGACGGGCTGACACCTTCGACGACGCCGATCAAGACAAGGAAGGAGATCGGAGTGAAGGACAGGACCTGGGCGATCCAGATGCCGGTCAGGCCGTAGAGCCAACGGCCAGGCTCCGTTCCAAAGACAGAGGCGAGGGTTTGCGTGACGACACCGGCACGCCCGAAAAGCAGGGTAAGGGCAAGGCCGACAACGAAGGGCGGCGTGATGATGGGAAGGATCGTCAGGAGCCGAAGCCCCTTCTTGAACGGAAAACGGGTCCGCGTCGCGACCAGCGCAAAGCAAAGACCCAGCAGGGTCGCGCCGCTGGCCGTCATGATCGCGAGCCAGAGCGTACGCCAGGCGACGCCGCAGCGGTCGCCGCCGACGAGACAACTTAAGCTCCAGACCGAGGGATCCTGGATGTTGGTAATGAAGCCATCCGGGTTGAACGATCCATCGAAAGCCTGGAAGGCGCCGACGAACATGCTGCCGACCGGGTAGAAAACGAAGATCGCGACCAGGATGATCAGCATGGCAATCGCGCTGACGACGAAGGCATCGCCCTTCATGACGCCGCGTTCGGCAAGGCCAAAAGAGAACAGCAGGACGAAGACGATGCCGGTGAGGACAGCGCCCGCGCCCATCGGCGGCTGCCCATCCGCAAGGGCGCCGAACAGCGTTTCACTGATCGTCCAGCTCCAGCCGGAGGTGACGATTGCAAGGCCCTGCAGCGTCAGAAAGAAAATACCGAGGCCCCCCGCCCAGGCAAGCAGCGCACCGCGGTGCATCGGATTGGACAGGAAGCGCGCGACGCCGCCAAGCAGAAGCAGCACAACGGCTGCCGCGAGCCACCACCGACCGTGCTGGACGATTTCCAATAGTCCGGGTGCTGTGGAGGGGTCGCCCGGAAAACTGGAAAGCCAGCCAAAGCCGAAGAAGCCGCCTTCTATCCGATACCATGGGAGTAGTATCAGGGCGGCTATACCGAGGAGAAGCACGATATCCAGCCGGCGATTGCTTTTGGTCATGGTTGGATCCCGCGTCCCGTTCTCTGTCCGTTGGAATTGACGCCGGCCGGAGGAGTTTCGCTCCGGCCGCGCAAATGGTCGAAACAGGGCGTCAATTCGCCTTTGCACCGATTTCCTTGTCCCAACGTCCAAGAAGAGCCTTGCGAACCGTGGGGTCGCCATACTTCTTGAAGTCGTAATCGATGAGCTTGATGTCCTCGAACTTCGGCGCCTCCTTCGGAATTGCCGCCGATTTGTTCGATGGCAGCTGGTAGGACTTTGCGTCCTTCATGTGCGACTGCGCATCGGCGCCGAGCGCCCAGTCGTACCATTTCTTGGCGTTCTCAAGGTTTCTGGCACCCTTGATGATCGACATCGAGCCGATCTCGTAGCCGGTGCCTTCGCAAGGCGCGACAGCCTTGATCGGGAAGCCCTCGACCGTCTGTGCGACGGCATCGTGCATGAAGACGACGCCGATCGTCGCTTCACCGCGCGCGGCTGCCTTCACAGGTGCCGAGCCCGACTTGGTGTATTGCGAGATGTTGGCGTTGAGTTTTGCCAGATAATCGAAGGCCTTGTCTTCGCCCATGATCTGCACCAGCGTTGCCAGCGTATTATAGGACGTGCCCGAGGAGTTCGGATTGGCGATCTGGATCTCGCCCTTGTAGGAGGGGTCGAGCAGGTCGGCCCAGCATTTCGGCTCCTTCAGACCCTTCTTCTGCAGGATCGCGGTATTGTAGCCCCAGCCGAGTGCGCCGGCGTAGACGCCGACTGTCCGGTAATTGGCGCTTTCGGCCTGCTTCTTCGCCCAGTCCTGAAGCTGGTCGAAGAGTGGCGATTTATACTCCTGGGTCAGGCCTTCGGTCGCGGCCTGCAGGTGAGGGTCGCCCGTACCGGCCCACCAGATATCTGTCTTCGGATTGCGCGCCTCGGCGCGGATCTTCGCATAGGTCTCGCCTGCCGAGAGGCGGACCATGTTGACCTTGATGTCGGACTGTTTCTCGAACAATCCCTTCATCAGATCGCAGACCTCGGGATCAGCAGAGCAGATGACGTTGAGATCGCCTGCGGCATGAGCGGAATAGGCAGCAAAAGATACCCCCGCGGCAAGCAATGCCGCGGCCAATTTAACCGATCGCATAATGTCCTCCTGGTGACGACGGCGCCTCCACGCCATCCGCTTTTGCAAGCGTGTGCAAATGCTGCACGAGCTAGTTATCCGTGTCAACCACTAATGTCCTAAAGCTGTCACATATGATAACTCACAAAACTTGCACACGATTGCAAATCGTGCACAATCGCGATCGATATGTTGAGGACAGCTTGTGTCGGATAAGGTCTTTGTAAGCGCCGATGAGGTCGCCAGGAAAGCGGGCGTTTCGCGCTCGGCCGTCTCCCGTACCTTTACTCCGGGGGCGAGTGTTTCGGAAAAGACCCGGCAGAAGGTGATGGAGGCCGCCGAAGAGCTCGGCTATCACGTCAACCAACTTGCACGCGGTTTGATGCGCAATGAAAGCGGTATCGTCTGTCTCATCGTTTCAGATGTCGCTACGCCCTATCGCTCCGCCCTACTGCGCGAATTGACGCTACAGTTGCAGGCCGCCGGCAAGGTTGCCATGCTCGTCAATACTGACCGTTCCGATGGCAGTGTCGATCGCGCACTGCATCAGGCCATACGGTATCGGGCCGATGCCTCGATTATCCTGTCCGGCCTGCCGGACAAATCCATCACTCAGCTTTGTTTGCGCAATGGTCAGCGGCTGGTTCTGATCAACCGCGACGATGATCAGCCGGGACCGCTGCGCATCAATCTCGATGACCATGAGGCGGCAGGACGCGTGGTGACTGCCTTTGTCCGCGCCGGCTGCACCCGGCTTGCATTTGCCAATTCCGAAGCGGGTACGCCCAGTTTGATGGCCCGGGAGACGGGCTTCATAGCGGCGGCCAAAGCACATGGTCTTGATGTGATCGTAGAGCGCCATGGTTGGACGGGATATGAGGCCGGGAAGGTCGTTGCACAGCGGATGCTGACCAGGAAGGAAAGACCCGACGCGGTATTTTGCGCGACCGATCTGCTTGCATGCGGGTTCATGGACGCAGCGCGCCACCAGTTTTCTCTGTCGATCCCGGATCAGCTTTGTATCGTCGGCTTCGACGACATCGAGCAGGCATCGTGGACGTCATACCATCTGACGACGTTTGCGCAGCCGGTCGACACGATCGCGCGTGAAGCCGTCACATGGCTCGTGGACGGACGAAAGGATGCGCCCGATGGCCAATCGTTGAAACTGCATGCTGATTTGGTCTGGCGTGGCTCGGTGCGGGGAGGATGAGCCTTGCCTGTGGATACAGGGCGTATTGTTGCCGCGCGGGATGACGAAACCGCATAATCGGTGTCATGGGAACCAATGTCTGGGAAGAAGAGCAGAACATATCTGGGGCAATTGGCGAGCGAGGCCGCGAAGCTTTTCAGCGGGCGAACGATCGAGCAATATGCCGCGCTCTGCTATCGGAGGCAGCCTTCAGGCGATAGCATCGAAGTCCTGCTGATCACGTCACGCGACAGCGGCAGATGGATCATCCCCAAGGGATGGCCGATGGACAAAAAGCTTGCGCATCAGGTTGCCGAGCGGGAGGCCTGGGAGGAAGCAGGCATCAAGGGAAAGGCGAAGAAGAAGCCTTTTGGTTACTATACCTATCTCAAGCTGTTGGATTCCGGCGAAAGGATACCATCGCTTGTGCAGGTCCATCTTCTTGAAGTCTCGGGGGTCTATGCTGAATTTCCGGAAAAGGACCAGCGATCAATCGCCTGGTATCGGCCATATGAGGCGGCAGCTCTTGTACGGGAGCCGGAACTCAAAAGCCTTTTGCGCATGATGGAGGATGGATTTCATAAATCCCTTCAAGCGCACAAGAAGATTTGCTGACATCGGCGACCTTTTTACTGAAACTCCCATGGCGTCGACAGCTGAACTACATTGCAGAGCAGTGGCTTATGCGATGATGTCTGAAATCGAATGCAAGTTCGATTTTTTCAAGAGCGACAATGGTATCTCTAGCAGGCTTCAAAAGGGCTTCCCAATCTCGTCGCTAATCCGAGTCTGATTATTGAGATAAGTGGGACTTTGGGGTTGCGCCCCGTCGGGTGCGTGGAACTGGCGCCTCGCTTCGCAAGTTTAAGGTCGGATTTCGAACCAGCCTCTCGTGGCACGAATAATGTTCCAGAGCTTGCCTGGAAGTACAATCGCCGAAGCCATGGACGGGCTCAACGCAACAGCGATTTCATGATCTCGTTCGCTTTGCGCCAGCTCAACCCATTCCGGATTCATCACCAGCCCCTGTCCGACGGCGATCAGGGAGAGACCTAACTCCAGGGCTCTTTGGGCCTGTTCAGGTGCTCTGACTTGGCCTGCGGCGATGACGGGTATAGCGCTGAAGACATGTGGTCAGGCTATAACGGCAAACAGGGCGGCGATCCTGCGAAGCTGGCTGATGTCCTTGTAACGTTCGTCGGCTTGGAAAATCCGCCAAAGCAGTTCGTCGCTGGAAGCGATACTCTTGCGGCCTACAAACCGGTGCTTGAAGGACGGTTAGATGAACTGCGCGCATACGAGGAGTTGTCCAAGTCGACAGACGGTTCTTTCTGAAGATCGAGTGACTGGCCCACTGCGAGTGGCACATCGCTTCAAGGCGTTGTCGTAATGATTATGATTTAAAACTCGTTTTCGATCGATAAGCTTGCCCGGTTGCGAATTTCCGTTCACGCAACCGAAGCGGTGCCGATTGAGGTGTCAGAAAACCAATATCGTTGCAACAACCCCAGATATGCCTTCGGCAACCACGGTGGGTCCATGAGCAACGTCCGTCCAATGTGTCGTATTTGAGTGATAGAGGAAATTATCATCTATATATCCCAGTCGCCCGACGCATAGGAATCGTGGGGTCACATCCGTTCAAGACCCCTACAGAATGTCTCTCATGCGAGATAGTCCTCAAGCAATGGCTTCGCCAGTCGACCTGCGGTAAGATGCGCCGGAGGGGCCATCGCGGTCAGCGGGGAGGGGGCATGGAGCGCCGTCTTGCAGCAATTCTGATCGCTGACGTCGCAGGCTACAGCCGCCTGAGCCAGATCGACGAGGAAGCAACGCGCCGCAGCTTCAAGACTGACCTGGATGATCTCATCGAGCCCAGAATCGCTGAACATCACGGCCGGCTGGTCAAGACCATGGGCGACGGCCTGCTCGTCGAGTTTCATAGCGTCGTCGACGCCCTGCACTGCGCGATCGCAATCCAGCGGGAGAAGGCGAAACAGAAGCAGAACCTGGCCTCCGGCGATGCTGTACCGCTGCGGTTCCGCATCGGGGTTAATCTCGGCGACATTATCGTCGAGGACGAGGATATTCATGGCGATGGCGTAAACATCGCCGATCGCATGCAGACGCTAGCCGAACCGGGCGGCATCGCCATCTCCGGCACGACATATGATCAGGTAAAGACGAAGATCGATGCCGGTTTCATTTCGCTCGGGCGGCAGAAAGTCAGGAGCATCGTCGAGCCAATCCGGGTCTACCAAGTCGTTTTCGATCCGGCGGCTGCCCGCCGGTTTCCGCGATGGTCCAAGCGCGTCCGACGCGGCGCCATCCTGGCCATCGTACTATCTCTGATTGCCGGCGGCGGCGCTTATCTCTGGCAGAGGCTGGACATCGGTGAGACGCCGGCACTCGTCCGCCGCTTCGCCTATCCTCTGCCAGATAAGCCTTCGGTTGCCGTCCTTCCTTTCATCAACGTCAGCGGCGATTCAGAACAAGATCATCTGGCCGAGGGGCTGACGGACGATCTGATTACCGAACTTTCCAAAGTGTCGGGCCTTTTTGTCATTGCTAGGCATTCGGTCTTTGCGTTGAACGCCACGGGCAAGACTACGGAGGTAGCAGCTGAGCTCGGCGTGCACTACTTGCTCGAAGGCACGCTGCAGCGGGCGGGGCCACAGTTGCGGATTAACGTCAAACTGATCGACGCGCTGACAGGGCTCTCCATGTGGGCGGAACGCTACGACCGGCAATATGCGGATCTCTTTGCAATTCAAGACGACGTGACGGGCAAGATCATCTCGGCTCTGAAGGTGGAGCTTAGCGAAGGCGAGCGCACGCAGATCGAGAAGATCCCGAGCGACAACCTCGAGGCTTACGACTATTACATGCGCGCGGAGCACGAAGGGTTGCTCTACAGCGACGTGGAGACCTATCGCCGAACGCTTTCCTATTACCAGAAGGCGATCGATCTCGATCCGAATTTTGCCGACGCGCATGCGGGGATCGCACGTGTTGCAGTCGATGTCTGGCGCAACGATTACAATTTTCTCTGGTCGGCGGCGGTGGCGCGCAAGATCGCCTATGACGCGGCGGGGCAGGCGCTGAAGCTCGACCCGAACAATGCGCGCGCTCATACCGTGCTCGCCTTGTTGCAACTGGTCGACGGGAGGGAGGCCGAAGCCCGAGAGTCGGCAAACCGGGCTGTGGCGGCCCAGCCGAACAGTGCTGAAGCTGCAGGTAACTTGGCACTGATCCTGTCCCATACGGGAAACCATGACGAGGCCATTGCCGAAATCGACCGGGCGCTCAGGCTCGATCCGTCGCCATCGCCGAGCTTCCAGCTGCTGGCGGGCATCGTTCTCTACACGGCGCGAGACAATGGCCGTGCCGTCCCTCTAATAGAAGCGGCGCGCGACGCATTGCCGAACGTCGAACCGGCGCGCGAATATCTGACGGCGGCTTATGGCTTTGATGGCGACCGGGTGCGGAGCGCGGCGGAGAAGACTAAGCTTCTGGAACTCTTTCCGGAAAGCAATCTCGCCTATTACGGGTATCTCTACGACTACTGGCGTCCAGCCGAACTGGAACATCACCTGACCGGGCTGAAGGCTGCGGGCATTCCGGTATGGCCTTTCGGATTTGTTGGGAACGATGCCGATCAGCTCGACGAGAAGGCGCTGCGCGATCTCATCGACGGAAAGACCTGGGCCGGAAAACACAAGAACGGAACGGCCTTTGTCCAGTATTTCGACAAGGCAGGCAACACCGCCTACAGGAGCGCCAATACCAATATTACCGGCACGGTCGACGTGAAGGGAAACAGGCTGTGCGAGAGGTTTAGCGGGTACTTCCTGGATCGCATGGTCTGTGGGCAGGTCTACCGGAACAGGGACGTCGGACAGCTCGACGCCCAATATGTTCACGTGACCCCTCAGGCACTAAGCTTCTTTTCGCCGGCGCCATGAGGGTCAGTCTGCCGGCATGTGCTGCCAGTCCTTTTGCATTTTGTCCGAAATCAGCGTGTTCTGGACTTCCGACCAGTGTTGCTTGGAGTCGACGACCTTTGTCGGCTTTTTCTCGAAGCCGTCGGCGGCGCCCGGATCGTAGCTCAGGTACAGCTTGCCATCGATGATGCGCCAGGCATTCGGATCGATATTGGTGGTCACCGTGCCGAACGAAACGCCGTCTGCACAATAGCCGCCGTATTGCGGCGCGTATTTGCCGGGATCGGCGATGAACAGGTCACGATTCCTGGCGCTGGCGAAATGCCACTCGGCACCAAGCCAGCGGTGCGAATAGGCCGCGGAACCTTCGATGGCCTTGTTTTCAGTGAAATATGCCACCGGATCGTATCCCTTGATCGCGACGTCACCGAAATAGCCGGTGTTGACCGGCTCCTCGGCACAGACCGGCGCGGCAAAGGCGATTGCCAGGCCTGCGAGGATCAGCGCGGCGGGTCCTGTCTGTTTGCGAGACATGTTTCGGTCCTCCCTTTTTGGGCAGTGAATATGGCGCTATTGACGCTTGGTGCATTCGGCAAAGAGCCATTCGCCGACGAGATCAGCCTTCTGGCAGACCGCTCCGGCTTTCAGCAGTAGTCCGACCGCATCCCAATGGGACCGCCATCCGGCCTGGGTCAACGGCGTGTAGCCGTTCCGTTCCTTGGCTTCTAGGTCGGCCTTGTGCGCCACCAGGAAGGCCACCACATCGGCGTGTCCTTCCTCCGCAGCAGCATGCAGCGGCGACATATGATAGAAGTTCTTATCATCATTGACTTTCGCACCTTTCGACACGAGCAGCTCGACCACGTCGAGATGCCCGCCGTAGGCGGCGGCGTGCAGTGCGGTAAGGCCGCCCTTGTTGCGGCATTCGATATCGGCACCGTTTTCCAGCAGTAGTGCGACGATATCCTTCTGCCCGGCGAGCGCAGCAATTAGCAGGGGCGGCTCGCCGGACTCGTTTGGTGCGGCGATATCAATGCCGGTCGCGATCAATCGGGTCACGCTTTCCCGATCGCCGGTCCGGGCGGCGTCATGCAGCGGCCCTGCGTAGACGAGCGGCGTCCAGAGCAGAAGGCATGCTATAAATCCGCTGACGACCCTCATCGCATACCTCGTCCAATAGAATGGAACTCACCGGCGCGAAAGAGTACGCAACGTATCACGAATACGGGCTCTGTCGCAAACTCGAAGTTGAGACGGGGAAATGCTTCTGCTCAGCTTTTACGCGGCCAAGATTTCAAACTGATCGACAAGTGACGGTGCGGAATTGTCTGCGTACCTGGCTTGTCATTTCCGCATCATGTGAACCATTTCAATGCCGCACAGGATAGTTGTTGCGCAGGTGATCGATTTGATGCCGAACATAGACCGGATCCGGCGCTTGATTCGGCGATGGTCCTGCTCAATCCGGTTATCGAGGTATTGGCTCTGCTGGATGCGGAGCGGCTTTAGTAGCCGTTGCGATTGGTCTCGAAGCCAGCTCTCGCCATCGCAGGCAAGATCGCGATGGCTGCGATGAGAGATTTGAAACGCACGGTTTTCCCTTTCGGTCGCTCCGGTTAAAATTTAATCCGGAGGCCGATATTGCCCTCGAGTATCCGTGTTTTCTCATCACCAAGATTTGTCGTATAGTCCGCTGTTGCGAAGATGCTTACCTTTTCCGTCAGATTTGCGGTGATACCGCCGCCGACTTCCAAAGATGTCCCATCGAGTGTCGTTACAATGGGATTCCCTCCGAAGCTGACTGTCTGATCGGAGGAGAAATTGTGCCAAAGGTTCGCCTTCAAATAAGGCTGCAGCGTTCCCGACGCCGTCTGATAACTGCCCTGAAGCCGCAGGCCAATTCGTCCAGTCACAGCGTTATCGGCGTCGAATGAGACCGGCGAAAATCGATCGGATTGATCATCAAGCGACAGGTGTTGCAAGATCAGCTGTGCTTGCGGTTCGAGTGCCCACTGTTCCGTGAGGATGACGGGGTAACCGCCTTCAAGGGATGCGGAGACGGCCGTTCCGTCGATACGAATGCTTTCACCAGCATTCGAGCTGGCATCACCGCTGAACCAGGTGCCCATCACAGCACCATCAATGTACCAGCCTTCCGGCGCGACATGAGTCCAATAGCCGCCGAAACTCGTCCCGTTGACATGCACATCGCCGACCGCAAGATCGTTCCAGCCGAGAGCTCGTCCTTTGACATCACCCTTCATGTTCGCATAGCCGAAGAACAGGCCGAGGCGATCGACATGGCCACTGTCCGATTCATGGCCAAAGAGATCCTGTCCGGCTTGGAGGCCGAACAGATGACCGTCGAAGTTCGGATCGACCGTCCCTTCCCATTTCGTGTCGACAGACTGGCCGAAAACACGTCCCCACGCCGCCGGCAGGTAGCCGCCGCCTTGAAGCAGCATCTGTTCTCCCCGCCGCTCGTGAAACGTTCCGAGCGTCGATAGCGCCAAGTGGTACGCGGCAGGCGCGACGACGGAATAGGTCGGCACTTCGACACGATAAAGAGGAACCACATCTCCGGTCACAGGCGTTGCTCCCGGTGTGGGCGGAGCGACCGTAGTGCCCGGAACCGGCACAGGCGCCGCCTGGGTTGACAGCACAGACGATTGTGCGGGGGGATCAGCCGGTGCTGCAGACGGCGGTGCAGGAGGAGCCTGCGCGGCGGGATCGGTTTCCTGCACGCCCGATGACGTATCCTCGGGTTCAGGATCGTCAGGATCGACAGGAAGAGGCGGTACGGGTCGCGTTTGTGGTGGTGGCGATGCCGCTGTTTCCGGTATTTGCGGCTCGGGTCCTGTGAGCTGGGGAGACAACGGATTGGGGGCCGGAGCAGGTATCGGTGATGGGCCGGCGAGAGGTGTTGTGATCGCTGAGCGCAGATACCAGTTGTCCTGCGTGTTGGCGGAAATGCCGCCCTTGAACAGGTAGTATTCGTAGGCGCCGGCGGCGACGCGGCCATCAAGCGAGAAGGCACCGCTTTCTGTACGGCCGCCGTTCACCGCTTCAATGACCATAATGCCGTCTCGGGTCGTGGCGGCGCCGGTTCCGCCGACGTTCACAATCCCCATGCCAGTTGTTCCTGAGGCAGTGCCTCCGCTGATCACCAGCTTGTCGGACGCCGACGCATCATTGCCAAGGACGGTGTTCAGAAAAATAGTACCGTTATTGCCGGCATAATTGCCGGCGATTGTGAATGTGTCGGTAGCGCCGTTGCCCGCATTCGTCAAATCGATGCGGCCGGCATTTAGAACATTGGCAAGCTGTCCGGCGGTGAAGGCGGCAATCCCTCCATTGGAGCCGCCGCCAAACAATGTGCTCGATGAATCTACAGTCAAGGTGCCGCTGGTCGTATCGGCGTCGCCAAGCGTCAGAGTACCGTCAAAGGTAAGCTCTGTATCATTGGTGAGATCGATCGTTTCCCAGCTGTCGAAGCGGGCAACTTCACCAGTGGAGACGTTGTCGAAAGTCAATCGATCGATGCCGAGGCCACCGGTAATTCGCGTGGAGGCACCAATATTTGAATTCGTAAGATTTCTAAGCGTGGCCGTGTCGTTATCACCGCCGAGATCGACGGCGCCATAAATGATACCGCCGCCGTCCCAGGTGAATGTATCGGTGCCAAAGCTCATGGTCACGTTGCCACCAACCGAACCCCCCGTTACCGTCACGCTGTCGGCGCCGCCGCTGACGCTGACATTGCCGCCTATCGCCCCGCCCGAAAGAATGACAGTGTCGTTGCCGAATCCGGTTACGAGATTGCGATCGATGGTCCCGCCTGACATGTCGAAAAGGTTGTCATCAAGCTTCATGTTGACGCGCCCGATGCGGCCACCGGTCATGACAGCGCGATCGCCATCATCGAAAGCGTCGATGATGCGTCCGTCGGACATGAAGAACGTGTCGAGATTGTCACCCTGATTGAGCGACCCAACCTCGCCGCTCGTCATTCGGAAATCGTCGACGCCGCTGCCTTGCTGGACATTGCCAGTAACTTTGCCGCCGGAGATAATGAAGAGGTCGGCTCCATTGCCTTGGTCGACGCTTCCACTGATCGTTCCGGAATGAAGCTCTATGATATCGGAACCGGCGCCGAACGAGACATTGCCATTGATGGTGCCGGTCCCGCCTTGAGGCATGAGCAGCGAGTTATTGCCCCCCGAATCGGCAAGGCCGCCAATCGATATTCCACTGTCGCAGACGTAGGTATCATCACCGGTCGGCGCTGCAAAAGTGCACGCCGCGTTCACGGAACTGGAAAAGAAAATGACGGTCCCAAACGTCAGTGTCGTCCCGGACAAAAGGATTGCCCGCGATTTGGCCGCGATACGATATTGCATTGCCCCCTCCCGTCTTTCCACAGCACTGCCATGGAAAGTTATTTTGCCCCTCTAAAACAGTATTAATCTATTCAACTACTGGTGGGCAACCCGGAAAGTATCAGGTGGAAATTGCTCGATTAAACGCAAGTCCGTCAGGTGAACGCGGGCGACAGCGGCGTGGTTTGCGTCGCGATCTCACTCAGTTTTACATTTCGTCGTGACCCTACTTCGATATCGAAATAGCAGATTCATCAATGGGTTAATGGCGACTGGATGGATCAACGTCAAATGGAAATGCGGGTCGGAACGTTATGAAACTCGACACTCCGCCCGTGGAGGCATTGGTGTCCTTGGTCTTCCCAAAGAGAAGGTCGTGCTGACGGGCGACCAGGAATGCATCAACCGGCTTGAGAAGAACAACGTAAGTTCGCAGGCCTATCTCGGCACGCTCGCTTCGGTTCTGGGGCATCCGATATACGGCGTTCTCTTCCGATATACGGCATTCGATATCAGTTTGCCGCCGGACGCCAAAAGGATTGACGAAGACTGGCAGGCGAATAGGAAGACGAATGCGGAGTTCACCCTGAACGACTTGCCCTCACGGGAGGGCGTGGAAGCCTTCCCGCAGACGCTTTCTTTGCTGAGGCGATTCAACCCCGGTGGTATCGCCAACATCGATCCGAAACAGGTGATCGCATCGGGAGCCGCGGAACGGCACCAGATCCTTCCGCAAGAGGCCGGGCTGTTGAATTCCGCCGTTATTTGACCCGTCTTTCCACTTGGCGCTGACCCTGCTAGGCGGAGACAGACCCATGAAGGGCTTCACTATTTTGAACTAATTGTGGACTATCGTGAAATGGCAAACGAGGTGAGTTTCGTATGGAATTCAACATCCCGCGCACAGGTCTCATAACTGCGGTGGTAATCCCCCGTTTCTAACGGGGGATTACAATGAGAGGGAGAACCAGGCTCGGCTTCTCGTCGAAAGTAGTTGCAGGTTGGTGATGAACTCGCCATATAATTGAAATATGAGCGGCCGGAAGTCAGTGTGGCAAAGTGGATACACTTGTCGCTGGCTAAGCAGAAAGCCGTAATTTCCTAAAAATAGTCCGTAATTTTCTAAAATACCGCTGTCACGAATGGAGCGATGCTCGCCATCGTAACCATTCGGTGCGCTATGGACACTCAATTCTCAGGTTTTGAAATCTTTGCTCCGAAAGTCGAGGTAGCCCGGACTGCCTTGCAACGGCAATACGCCGACCGCCTACCTGCGCTGAACTTGATCATTTATTTGCCTGCCTTGCCTATGGGTTGACCTCCCCGGCCTATGCCGAACGGGAACCGGCCCTTCATTTCGATATCTGCCGCGCTCTGGTTGCGGAATGGAGTTGTTTGTCCGGTTTCCAGCATGCTGGCAAAGCCAGGACCAAACAGGATCAGATCTGACAGGACTTCTATCGCGTGATGGATTTCGCCGCCGGCATCGAATGTGCCCGAGGCATCGATCACCCGTGACTTGAGTGTAGTGCCATACAGCTAACCCTTACGAATTCGGCGATGCCGATGCTTCAATCGATCGGGAGAGTCCGCATGAACACTGACAAGATTATTATCTTTGACACCACATTGCGTGACGGCGAGCAAAGCCCCGGGATCAACCTTGACGCCAGTGAAAAGGTCGAGATCGCGCTCATGCTTGAAGGGTTGAAGGTCGACGTAATCGAGGCCGGCTTTGCCGTCTCCAGTCCCGGCGAGTTCGACGCGATCAAAGCCGTGGCGCGCGTCGTCAAGGACAGTACGATTTGCAGCCTGAGCCGCGCGGTCGAGCGCGATATCGACCTGACGGCGGAAGCTGTTTCCGGTGCGGCGTCGTCCCGCATCCATATCGTGCTGGCGACCTCACCTATTCACATGAAATACAAGTTGCAGATGACACCGGAAAACGTGCTCGAACATGCCGTTCGCGCGGTGCTCCACGCGCGGCGCTATTCTGAGGATATCGAGTTTTCCTGCGAGGACGCGAGCCGGTCGGAACCGGAGTTTCTCGCGCGCTTCGTGGAACAGGTGATCAAAGCCGGTGCGACCACGGTCAGCCTGCCGGACACGGTCGGCTACGCGACGCCGCACGAATATGGCAAGCTGTTCACCTATTTGCGTAATGTCGTGCCGAATGCTGACAAGGCCGTGTTCTCCGCGCATTGTCACAATGATCTGGGCATGGCTGTTTCCAACTCGCTTGAAGCGACCCGGCAGGGCGCGCGCCAGATCGAATGTACGATCAACGGCATCGGCGAGCGCGCTGGTAACGCGTCGCTGGAAGAGATCGTCATGGCGCTGCATACACGCGAGGATTTCTTCCGATGTCAGACGTCGATCGAAACTCGCCGGTTGACCGCTGCATCCCGGCTCGTCTCGGAGATCACGGGCTTCGTTGTGCAGCCGAACAAAGCGATCGTCGGTAAGAACGCCTTTTCGCACCAATCCGGCATTCACCAGGATGGCATGCTGAAGAACCCGTTGACCTACCAGATCATGACAGCCGCGGAGGTCGGCGCCGACGAGTATCGGCTGGTGCTCGGAAAGAATTCGGGCCGCAACGGTTTTCGCATGTGCATGCGCGCTCTGGGCGTCGAGTTCGGCTCGGATGCTGATCTTGATCTCGCTTTCTCCCGCTTCAAGGATATCGCCGATCATAAGGCATCGCTTTGTGATGAAGATCTTCTGGCGACGGTTGCGGGTATGGAGGCGCTCTCCAGGGAAAAAAGCATCGCATAATGCTGCTTCCAGAACATGGCATCGGGAATGGCTGTGTGTCGGAACCGTGTTTGCTTCGGATCCGGGGAAGCGGGCGTCAATGTTGCGCAGAATTGAGGAACAGGGGTCATAGCGGAGAGGCGAGCAAATGACGGTGAATCTTCCGGTCGAAACGACAAGCGATGTTCGGGCCATCAAACTGAAAACAGGATATGAATTCCTGATCGACACACTCAGGACCTGGCATGTGCATCACTATGCCGGCGTCACGGGGGGAGGGGTCATCCATTTGCTCAAACATCTCGAGCCGATGCGTATCCCCGACGACGGTGCCGAAACCCCGGTTTTCTTCAATATCGGAGAATATGTCGCCGGCTTCATTCCCCTTGGATACTATCTCGCAAGCGGGAAGATCAGCGCGGCTATTGCAACGACGGGAGCCGCAACGCGGTTGCTGACCTGCGGCCTGAGTGACGCGAAGCTGCACAATATTCCCGCAATCTACCTCATTCCCCTCAGTCCAGCAGATACGCGACATCGCGCACCGCTGCAGGACACGAGCCCGGAGGGGGCCGGCGTTGTGGCTCAGTTGAAGGCCGAGCTGCCGTCCGGCACGTTCGTTCTGGACGACCCAGACCGTATCGAAGAACAACTTGAGCAGGCGCGCAGGCATCTCGATCAGGGCTCGCCCATCGCACTCCTGATGCCGCCGGAAGCACTCGGACAGATGGTGCCTGAGCCGGTCTATGAGCTCCGGCATGGCAATTATGCCAATAAGCCTGATGACATCGACCAAGCGTCTCTTACCCATTTTCTGGCCGAGTTCCCGCGGCAATCGGCCGGGCGTCGGGTGATCGTGCTCGCCGGGGAAGAGGCGGCCATGTATCCGCACATGCCTGTCCTCACCACACGTTTGTGCAAAGCATTACAGGCACCGATCGTCTGGAGCATAAACGGGGCGAATGCGGTGGCGCGCAATAACACCTTCGGTTTCGGCTATCTGGGCTTCGGCGGGAATGATCGCGCGATGCAGCTCTGGAGAAGCCTCGGTCCCGACGATATCGTCATTACCATCGGGTTTTGCCCTGACGAGTATACCTTGAATTTTTCTGACATACCTGCCCATACGACATGGAATTTCACCAACCTGACCGCCCCATACGGCAGCGTTGGGGGCGAGTTTCGGCATCGTGTGCGCGGCGAATATTTCGATGTTCGAGGGCCAATCGATCAGGTTCTGAGCGAAGCGATCGGTCGGCTCGAGGATATCCGACCGTTGCGGCCTCCGGTACCGGCCTTTGTGGCCGATCTCAATAATCGCGAGATCAAGCCGCCGCGCGCCGGGACAATCGATATTGCCCGATTTTACCGGGAGCTCGATCGTCAATGGCAACCGGGAAGCATTGCATTCGATGATGTGTGCCTTGCCTACAAAGATCGTCAGTATGTCACGCAGCGCCCGCATCCAAACGTCCGCTTCCATTCGCTTTATCGCGGTTCGGCAATGGGCGGGGCATTCGGGACGGCAATCGGCGCAAAGCTTGCAAAACCGGACGCGACGGTCTTTGCTTTTACGGGCGACGGATGCTTCCGGTTGATTGCCGGTTGCCTGGCCGAAGCCCGATCATTGGGGATCGTCTTGTTCGTGCTGGACAATGGTGCACTCGGCATCATGGTGCAGGGCCTGCCCGTGGTCATTCCGGACTATTCATCCTCCCGCTATCACAGCGATCTGCACCGCATCGACTTTGGATCGATGGCGCGCGCATGCGGCTGGGAAAGCCGCAAGCTGATGCCGGATCTAAGCAATCTGGCTGAGATTATGCGCGAAAGCTACAGTCCGGGTCATCCATCCATATTGGTTGAGGTCCCGGTCGACGCAGAGCAGGTGGTTGGACAAAATCCGCGGGCGAACAATTTATAGCATTACCCCTTTCATACATATCGCCGGTCGCGCGAAAAGCATTTCCATTACGGGGAGCGCCATGAACACGGGCACTGATCTGGATTTCTTCAATCTTCTTTCGGAGAGCTATTTCAGGTTCACAAAGAAATCGCTGGTGCCCGAAGAGCGGGATGCTTCCATTGCTGCACGCTGGCTTTATGAAGATGCGCCCTTCTGTCTGCTGGCCCACAATACCGATGCCGATCCCCGTTTCATCTATGCGAACAGGACGGCGCAGGCATGTTTCGAATACGACTGGAATGAGTTTGTAGAACTTCGCTCGCGCTTTTCCGCCGAAACACCGGATCGCGAAGAGCGTCAGCGCCTGCTCGATGCCGCCAAACGGGATGGTTACATCACAGAATATCGCGGGTTGCGCGTGGCAAAGTCAGGAAAGCGATTCTGGGTCGATCATGTGACCCTCTGGCAATTGATCGATGAGAACGGCAGTCTGCACGGACAGGCGGCTCTTGTTCCTTATTGGCATGATGTTTGAGCCGAGAAACAGGCTTCCTGTGCCTTCTGCACTTTCAGGCTCATTTGCGAAGTCTGGCGGTAAACTGCCGATGATGGAGAGCAGCATTCAGGCTGGAGCACAGACAGACTTTTAGGGGGTGATCTTACCTTCCGCAAACTAGCCCAGTGTTGCTCGATACCGGGCATCGACGGTTCTCGATCGGTTGGCGCGCCGGGTTCCCTTTGCACAGCATTATCGCAAATCGATAAGCCGATGTCGAAGACCGCAAGCGAGGATGGAACCTAATGTTGTTTTCTTGGTTGGGATTTGTGAGTCCAAACCAATGGAGGACGTCATGCAAGACAGGCCCAAGGAACACGGCACCTCGCAGCAGCGAGCGGATGCGGAGATACGCCAGGAAATCCATGAGAGACTAGACGAGGATCCGTTGCTGGATGCCGGTGGCATCTTCATTTCCGTCATCGGCGGCCGTGTCCTCATCGAGGGCTCGGTCGAAAACGACGAGGCCAAGCACCGGGCCGAAACTCATTCCCGACAGGTGAGCGGCATCAGCGGTCACGATAGCAATCTTTGTATCCGCAAGCCGCAGTAGGATGCGAGGCCAACATGCGCGCTTTGTTGTTCGTCATTCTGGGACTGATGGTGGCGTCGATCCTCAGCATTATCGTCATCAAACCGTTCGTGACCGGTACCAACCAAGATTCGACTGTCGACCAGAAGACCATCGAGCAACCGGCACCAAAACCGTAACGCTTTGACAAATTACTGGTTCTTGGGCGTGTCGTTTCCATGTTCCTCCGGTACATGGTTGGGCGGGATGACCGGCGTGTTGCCGACGGGCGGCGCTGGCTTTTCCAATTCGCTGTCCCCGGTTGCCGGCGGTTTCAGCACGCCGCCGCATTCCGAGAGCTTCGAGTTTTCGCTCCTCGGATTTGGTGTCGCCTGGCCATCCATTGTCTGGCCGCTTGTATCGGGTGCCTGGCAACGCTCTTTGCTCGGCGTCTGTTGTGCTGAGATTCCCGCCGGTATCGCCGCCATCAGCGAGGCGGATACAAGGAAGACCACTCCGTGATTGGACGGAAACCGCCCATTCCGCCGCTTATCCATGATTTTCTCCATCGTTGAAAGGACGGAGGTTGCAGGCCGGATGGATAGGAAGCTCGGCTGCCGTTTCGTTGGCCATGGAGAGAAAACGGAAAAATCTCCCTGTTCTTCAGCACCATCATGTCCGTTTGACACGGCCTACAGCCTCATAAAACTAACGCATGGCTATGTGCATGGTTCCGCTCGAAACAGGTCGGTTTTGCGGATTACAAGAGGTCACGGTCGAGCGCCCTTCCATCAATTGCAGGGCCATGCTTCGGCTTCCTTCAGGGCGGAGAAGTCCCGCATAGTTAATCTAGGGGCTATTCAAGCCTTTGGTTCGAAGTGGCCGGCCATTCGCTCCGCCGTGTGACGTCCCCGACTGCTTACGCCAAAGCTCCAACCAGGCCCGTTAACGTGACTGTGCCGGCAATTGACATGCCTCGTTCGTTCTGTATTCTTTTATAATTCTTTTATAAAAATACTTATAACATAATTACGGAACAATGAACCGGGAGACTTGTATGAAGAACCTCGTCGCATTGCTGCTCGGCACGGCACTCCTTGCTTTGCCTTCGATCCTTCTCGCCCAGGAAAGGGGAGGGGTGATCAACGTCGCCACGATCGGCGAGCCGCCGACCCTCGACCCAATGTCGTCTACGGCAGATCTCGTCGGCATCGTTACCCAGCACATTTTCGAGACGCTTTACACGTTCGACAAGAGCTGGAAGGTAACCCCGCTTCTGGCTGAAAGCCTTCCGCAGATCAGCGCTGACGGTAAGACCTATACGATCAAGCTGCGCACCGGCATCAAGTTTCACAACAACACGGATATGACATCCAAAGACGTCGTCGCATCGCTCAACCGATGGGAAAAGGTCGCCTCTCGCGGCAAGCAGGTGGCAGGCTTCATCGAGGCGATTGCGGCCGTCGATCCCACGACCGTCAAGATCACGCTCAAGCAGCCCTATGCGCCACTGACCTCATTGCTCGCCTTCAACAATTCCGCGGCAATCATCATTCCGGCCGACAAGCAGGATGAGCCGATGAAGGAGTTCATTGGCACCGGCCCCTATATGCTCAAGGAGCGCAAGGCTGATCAATATATTCAGCTCGTGCGTTTCGATGGCTACAAGTCGCGGGATGGCGAAAGCGACGGTTATGGTGGCGCCCGTCATCAGTATCTCGACGAGATCCGTTTCGTGCCGGTCCCCGACGCAAACACCCGCGTCGAGGCGGCGGTTTCCGGCCAATACGATTATGTCGATTCCATTCCTGTCGAATCCTTCGACAAGTTGAAGGCATCGACGGCTTCGCAGCCGGTCATTCTGAAGCCATTCGGCTATCCGGTGTTCGTATTCAACACCAAGGACGGCATCGCCAAGAACATCGAAATCCGCAAGGCGATCCGCCAGGCGCTCAACATGGAAGACATGTTGGCGGCGGCGTTCGGTAGCCCGGATTTTTATGCGCTGAACGGAGATATCTATCCGAAAGCCTATGTATGGCACACGGATGCCGGCGTCGACGGGGCGTATAACATCGGGAAGCCGGAAGAGGCCGCGCAAGCGCTGAAGAAGGCGGGCTACAATGGCGAGCCCTTGCGTATCCTGACCAGCCGCCAGTATGAATTTCACTACAAGATGGCGCAGGTTGCGGCGGAATATCTCAAGCTTGCCGGCTTCACCGTCGACTTGCAGGTCGTCGATTGGGCGACGCTCACCCAGCGCCGTACCGATCCGAAGCTGTGGGATATCTACATCACCCATAGCCCCTTCCTGCCCGAGCCCGGCTTGATCGGCTCGCTGTCGACGAGTTCGCCGGGCTGGTGGGATACGCCGGCGCGCCAAGCCGCTGTCGATGCCTTCACAACGGAAGTGAATCCCGACAAGCGTGTCGCGCTGTTCGCGAATCTGCAGAAGGCGATTTACGACGATGTCCCCTTCATGAAGATCGGCGATTTCAACGCGGTGTCCGCCGTATCCACAAAGCTCGAGGGCGTCACTCCCGCTCCCTGGCCGTACTTCTGGAACGCTTCGATCAAGAAGTAGCCTGACCAACACGGGCGGCCGGCCCTTTTGGCCTGCCGCCTCTTGATCATCCCCTGGTCGTTGGCCGGAAGGATCAGCCAACCATGATACGTTACGTTCTACAGCGCCTCTTCGGCATGATCGTCGTCATGTTTCTGGTCGTCACGATCGTCTTCATCATTGTCCGTGTCACACCGGGCGATCCGGCGGCCGTGATGCTCGGACCGGATGCGACACCGCAGGATATCGCTGATCTTCGCGCCCGACTGGGTCTCGACCAATCTCTGGGGATCCAATATCTCTACTATATAGGAAAGCTTCTGCAGGGTGATCTTGGCCAGTCGATCTTCCTGAATATGCCGGTGACCTCGGCGCTGCTCGATCGCGCCGAGCCGACGTTTTTCCTGACGCTGTTCTCCCTGGCCATCGCCTGCATCATCGCGCTGCCGATCGGAATTTACGCGGCATACCGGCGTGGGTCATTCGTTGATCAGGCGGCGACCGCCGTGGCGATGTTTGTCGCGAGCATACCGAGCTTCTGGCTCGGCCTCATCCTCATGCAGTTCTTCGCAGTGCGCCTCAATCTCTTTCCTGTTTCAGGCTATGGCGGCCCCGGCTCGAGCTTCGTCGACCGCATGTATCATCTGATGCTGCCGGCCTTCGCGCTCGGTGTCGTTTCATCGGCACTGATCCTTCGCTTTACGCGGGCCTCGATGCTGGATGTGCTTGGCGATGATTATATCCGCACCGCCCGCGCCAAGGGCCTCGTCGAGCGCCGGGTCATCCTGAAGCATGCACTCAAGAATGCCCTGATTCCGATCCTCACCGTCATCGGCCTCACAGCCGCGGTGCTGATTTCAGGCGCCGTGGTGACGGAGACCGTCTTTGGCCTCCCGGGCGTTGGCAACCTGGTCGTCTCCGCAGTGCTCAGGCGCGACTATCCGGTGATCCAGGGCGCGCTGCTGGTCATCGCGGCCCTCTACGTGCTGATCAATTTTGCTATCGACATGCTGTATCTGCTGATCGATCCGAGGGTGCGTTACTGATGACGGATATTGCCATCAAGCCTGCTCAAAGCGAGCGCAGTAAATTCTTCCGCCGGCTTTTCAGGAGAAAGACGGTCGCCATCGGCGTCCTGATCCTCACGATCTTCGCGCTGCTTGTAATCTTTGCACCCTTGATCGCTCCTTATTCGCCCTCGAAGCTTTCCATCGTCAATCGCCTGAAGCCGCCGAGCGGCACGTTCTTCTTCGGCACCGACGAGTTCGGACGCGACATCTTTTCGCGCACCATCTTTGCCGGCCGCCTGTCGCTGCTGGTGGGCGTCGCCGTGGTCACATTGTCGGCGGTGATTGGTGTGACGCTTGGATTGTTAGCCGGCTTCTTCCAGCAGCTTGACACCCCGATCGCTCGCCTGATCGACGCGATGATGGCCTTTCCGGATATTCTGCTGGCAATCGCGCTGGTCGCCGCACTTGGTCCCTCGCTGACCACCGTGATCATCGCCCTTTCGGTTGTCTACGCTCCGCGTCTTGCCCGCATCGTGCGCGCATCGACGCTGGTTCTCCGCGAACTGCCCTATGTCGAAGCCGCAAAGGCGCTTGGAATATCGACCTTTCACATCATGACACGACACGTATTGCGCAATCTGCTGTCGCCGATCCTCGTCCAGGGCACCTTCCTCTTTGCCAATGCGATGCTGGCCGAAGCGGGGCTTTCTTTCCTTGGGCTCGGCGTCAGCCCGGAAATACCGACCTGGGGAACGATGATCGCGGCCGGCCGGCAATATATCGGTCAGGCCGACTGGATGACGCTGTTCCCCGGTATTGCCATCATTCTCTCCGTGCTCTCGCTGCAGATGGTCGGCGACGGACTGCGCGATACTCTCGATCCAAGACTGCGAAAGGACCTGTAATCATGTCATCCGGGGATCAGGCGAGAAAGCCGCTTCTGCTCACCAACGTCAAGCCCATGGCCTTCGGCAATGCCGCGCCGCAAGGGATGATCGATATTCACGTTGGCGCCGATGGTCATATCGCCACGATCGGACCCTCGTTGTCCGTTGCCGACGATGTTACGCGTATCGATGCAAATGGAGCATGGATCTCGCCCGGCTGGGTCGACCTACATGTGCATATATGGCATGGCGGCACCGATATCTCCATCCGCCCATCGGAATGCGGTGCCGAACGCGGCGTAACCACGCTGGTCGATGCCGGATCGGCTGGCGAGGCGAATTTCCACGGCTTCCGTGAATATATCATCGAGCCATCCCGAGAGCGGATCAAGGCCTTCCTCAATCTCGGCTCCATCGGCCTGGTCGCATGCAACCGCGTAAGCGAGCTGATGGATATCCGCTCCATCAATCTCGACCGGATCCTGGAGGTCTATGCCGAGAATAGTGAGCATATCGTCGGCATCAAGGTTCGTGCGAGCCATGTCATTACCGGTTCGTGGGGCGTAACGCCGGTCAAGCTCGGCAAGAAGATCGCCAAGATCCTGAATGTGCCGATGATGGTGCATGTTGGCGAGCCGCCGGCGCTCTATGATGAGGTTCTTGAAATTCTCGGTCCTGGAGACGTCGTTACCCATTGCTTCAACGGCAAGGCGGGTTCGAGCATCCTGGAAGACGAGGATCTCTTCAACCTCGCCGAACGGTGTGCGGGCGAGGGCATTCGCCTGGATATCGGTCACGGTGGCGCCTCCTTCTCGTTCCAGGTGGCCGAGGCCGCGATCAAGCGCGGCCTGTTGCCGTTCTCGATCTCGACAGACCTGCATGGCCATTCGATGAACTTCCCGGTCTGGGATCTGGCCACGACGATGTCGAAGCTGCTTTCGGTCGGCATGCCGTTCGACAAGGTCGTGGAGGCCGTCACCCATGCTCCGGCATCCGTCATCAAGTTGTCGATGGAGAACCGCCTGTCGGTTGGGCAACGTGCCGACTTCACGATCTTTGACCTGGTCGACTCCGAGGTGGAAGCAACCGACTCCAACGGCGATGTCTCGGTGCTCAAGAAGCTCTTCGAGCCGCGCTACGCCATCATCGGCAGTGAGGCGATCGCAGCCAGCCGCTACATTCCAAGAGCCCGCAAGCTCGTGCGCCACAGCCACGGCTATTCCTATCGGTAACCACGGCGCCAACTACGATTTCAGACAGGAATTTGCGTGAACAGGTCCCCAGCAATGACAACAACCATCGGTTCTCCCTATGAACGGCTAGCCGCGCTCGGCATTGAGCTGCCGCCCTCGCCGCCGCCGATAGCCAATTTTGTTACGCATGTGCAGGAAGGGAATATCCTCTATCTTTCGGGACAGGGCCCGCGCGAGGCAGACGGTTTCATGCATTCCGGCAAGGTCGGAACTGATGTCGCCGTCGACGACGCCTACAGGCACGCGCGCCTGACCGGCATCAATCTGCTCGCGGTCATGCATGAGGCGCTCGGGGACCTGTCCCGCGTCAAGCGCGTCGTCAAGCTGCTCGGCATGGTCAATGCGGTTCCGGGCTTCGAAGACCATCCAAGCGTCATCAACGGATGCTCGGATCTCTTCATTGCTGTTTTCGGCGAGGCTGGTCAGCATGCGCGCTCGGCTGTCGGGTTCGGCTCGTTGCCTGGCAACATCACGGTCGAGATCGAAGCGATCATCGCCCTGAACGACTGAAGGAGAGTGTCCTAGTGGTTGCGCCAGCCCATCACTTTTTCTATCCGTTCAGCCGAAGCACGGACATGTGCGGTGTAGTGGTTCTCGTCGGAAAAGGCCTTCTGTTCCGGCAGGACGATGGAGATGGTGGCAACGCATTGGCCATCCCGATCGCAGATCGGCGAGGCGATGCAGGCAACGGCATAATCGGACTCGCCGGCCTGGATCGACAGGCGGTCACCGAAAGCCTTGACGGCTGCTTCCGAAAGGGCCGCGGGATCGACCTCGGCGCGTCCCGTCGGCGAGGAGCGCGCGCATCGCCTGAAAAGCTCGATACGCTCGTCCGTGGCCAGATGGCCGACCAGAAGGCGACCGGAGGCGGTCCAGTTGAGCGGCACGCGGGTTCCGACGCGAGAGGCGACCTGAAAATGGCTCGGCCCGTCGGCCATGGCAAGCACCAGCATGTGATCGCCGTCGCGCCCGCATACCTGCACCGTCTCGCCTACCTCCCGGCAAAGATCATGCATTTCGTGCGTCGCCACGCTCATGAAATCCAGCGAGCGAGCATAGGCGAGCCCATAATGGTAGAGCCTCGGACCAAGCCAAAGGGCACCGTCCGCGTTGCGCGTCAGCATGTTCTTTTCGACGAGATCGTCGACAATCACGTAGATCGTGGAAAGCGGCGCCTTGACGGCTTTGGCAATCGCGTAAACTCCGAGAGGAGAACCAGTTTCGTAAAGATAATCAATCACCTGAAGCGCACGATCAATGCCGCTGACGCGGGAGCGACGAGCAACCTTGGTGCTTTCGCCGTCGGTCGGATCCGCGCCGTCGGGATCGTCCGGAGATGATATCTTTGCGTCCAATTCCATGCTCCTCGAGCAGTTTTAGAGCCTATTACATTATTATGGCATAGTTGTCGATGAGGCAATCGAAGCGATCCTCGTCGTCGAACAGAGAGACAGGAGAAATAAATGTCCGATGATATCCGTGCATCGATCGGTCTTCGCCCGGTCATCAATGTGTCCGGTACGATGACAAGCCTTGGCGCTTCTATCGTCGTTCCGGAAGCAGTCAGGGCGATGTCGTCGATCTCGCCGCAATTCGTCGAGATCAACGATCTTCAGCGCAAGGCAAGTGCCGTGATAGCGCGCCTGACCGGAGGCGAGGCGGGTTTCGTAACGGCATCGTGCTCGGCCGGCATCAGCCTTGCCGTTGCAGGCGCCATCACCGGCAACGATCTGCTGGCCATCGAGAGACTGCCGGATGTCGTGCCGGAGAAAAACGAAGTCCTCGTTCAGATGGGGCATGTGGTCAGTTACGGCGCGCCTGTCGATCAGGCCATAAGGCTTGCGGGCGGCAAGGTCGTTTTGGTTGGCCAGGCGACCTCCACACACCGGTTCCACATGGAAAATGCCATTACCGAGAAGACCGCCGCCGCTGTCTATGTCGTCTCGCATCATGTGGTCGACCACGGGCTCTTGAACCTCAAGGAATTCGTCGAGATCGCCCATGCCAAGGGTGTGCCGGTGATTGTCGATGCCGCTTCGGAATATGACCTTAAGGTTTTCCTTGAGCAGGAGGCGGACGTGGCATTGTATTCAGGCCACAAGTTCCTCGGAGGACCGACGTCGGGCATTGTCGCGGGCAGGAAGGAACTGGTCCGGCATGCATTCCTTCAAAACATGGGCATTGGCCGCGGCATGAAAGTCGGCAAGGAAAGCATCTTCGGCGTGATGGTCGCGCTCGAAGCTTGGGAAAAGCGCGATCACGCCGGTATCCGTGAACGTGAAACCGGCTATCTCAATCTTTGGAAGCAGACGCTGGATGGCCGCCCGGGTGTTACGGCCCTGATCGAACCCGATCCCACCAACAACCCACTGGATCGACTGCGCGTCATTCTGAATCCGCAGGAGGCCCATATTACCGCCTGGGATCTGTCAGATGCCTTGGCGCGGGGTGCGCCTCCGATCATCGTCCGTGACCACAAGGTGGAGCATCAATATTTCTATCTCGATCCCTGCAACCTGCACCCGGGCGAGGAGATGATCGTGGCGGGACGTCTGTCCGAGGAGCTCGACAAGGCACGCGTTTCCAACGAGATCATCGCGACGCCCATCGAAAATCGCAGCAAGCATCGCTTCGACGGAATGTTGCGCTGGCCGGATTGATACGCCACGCCTGCCCGAAACGACAAGGAGCCAAGCATGGACGCGCAGACGGTCGACGCCGCTGAACCGGTTCTCTCGGTCGAGAACCTCACGACCTCGTTTCTGATCGATGGGGATTGGAAACCGGTTGTCCGCGACATTTCCTTTACGGTTGCGCCGGGAGAGACCGTCGCGATCGTCGGGGAGTCCGGATCGGGAAAGAGCGTGACGTCGCTCTCGATCATGCGGCTGCTGCAGAGAGACATGAGCCGCATCGAAGGCAGGATCATGCTGGGTGGTGATAACCTTCTGGCGCTGCCGGAACATGCCATGCGCCGCGTTCGTGGCAACGAGGTTGCCATGATCTTTCAAGAGCCGATGACCAGCCTCAATCCGCTCTTTACGATCGGCGATCAGATCTCCGAGGCGTTGCTCTGCCATTCACCGATGTCGAAAGCCGAGGCACGCGCCGAGACCATCAGGCTTCTGGAGAAGGTTCGCATCCCCTCTGCCGCTGCCCGTTTCGATGAATATCCACATCGCTTTTCCGGCGGGATGCGCCAGCGCGTGATGATTGCAATGGCGCTTGTGTCGAAGCCGAAACTCCTCATTGCCGACGAGCCGACAACGGCGCTCGACGTCACCATTCAGGGGCAGATCCTCGACCTGATCAAGATGCTTCAGGAAGAGGAGGGGACATCGGTCCTTTTCATCACTCACGACATGGGCGTGGTGGCGGAGATCGCCGACCGGACGGTGGTCATGTATCGAGGAGAGCAGGTTGAGACCGGAGCAACGGCCGATATTTTTCATCGCAGCAAGCACCCTTACACTCGCGCCTTGCTGTCGGCCGTACCCGTGCTCGGTTCCATGAAAGGGCATGTTCGGCCGCTGCGTTTTCCCGTGGTCAACACGGCAACGGGCGAATCCGATGTGCCCGAGGAAGCCGTCGACACGGTTGTCTCCAGCCAGCGCCCAGTCCTGGAGGTCAGGAACCTCAGCAAGCGCTTCGATATTCATTCTGGCCTGCTCGGGCGCCTGAGCGGCCGCGTCCATGCGGTCGAAAATGTCACCTTCGATCTCCACGCTGGTGAGACCTTGTCCCTGGTAGGTGAATCCGGTTGCGGCAAGTCGACGACCGGTCGCGCAATCATGCGCCTGATCGAGCCAAGTGATGGCGCGGTGGTGGTGGAAGGCAAGGATGTGCTTTCGCTCGATAAGAAGGGCATGCGCCAGATGCGCAAATCGGTGCAGATGATCTTTCAGGATCCCTATGCAAGCCTCAACCCGCGCATGACCGTTGGTGCCGCGATCGCCGAACCTTATCTGGAACACGGAATGGGCACGGCAAAGCAGGCCAAGGATGTGGTGGCCGACCTACTATTGAAAGTCGGGCTCTCGCTGGAAATGGCAACGCGCTACCCCCATGAATTTTCCGGCGGCCAGCGCCAGCGCATATGCATCGCCCGCGCCCTTGCGCTGGAACCGAAGGTCATTGTTGCGGATGAGAGTGTCTCGGCGCTCGATGTCTCGATCAAGGCGCAGGTCATCAATCTGATGCTCGATCTGCAGCAGAGCCTCAACCTTGCTTTCCTTTTCATCTCGCATGATATGGCGGTCGTGGAGCGGGTCAGCCACCGTGTTGCCGTCATGTATCTCGGCGAGATCGTCGAGATCGGTCCGAGGGCGGCGATCTTCGAGAACCCGCAGCATCCCTATACGCGGAAGCTGATAGCAGCTGTTCCTGTGCCGGATCCGGATCGCCGCCGCGAAAAGCGCACTGTCGCAAACGACGAGATCAAAAGTCCGATCCGGCCAATCGACTACCAACCCGCAAACGCCGGCTACCGTGTTGTTGGGCCGGGCCACCTGGTGGCTGCCGCCCTATAGGCCACTATTAGGCCCATACCCTGAGCGCCCGTTCCATCCTATCGGCTGCGAAAGTGACGACATAGGCGATCACCATGTAGACCACGACAGCAATCAGGAAGGCTTCGAGGTAGTAGAAGTTCAGCGCAGCGGTCAATTGCGACTGCGCGAAGATGTCGACGACCTCGATGGCAAATCCAAGCGAAAGCGCCTTCATGATGACCATGATCGAATTGGCGAGATCCGGGATCGCCGCAACGATCACCTGGGGCAGCATGACCCGCCGGAACAGTTGGCTCCGTTTGTAGCCTAGCGAGTAGGCCGCGTCCGCCTGGCCGGTGTCGAAGGAATTCAATGCGCCCTTCACCACCTCAGCCTGGAATGCGGCGACGCAGAGCGTCAACGCGACGATGAGCGTAACCCAGTTCGGCGTCGCGTGACCGTTGAACTCCACCCCGACCAAAGAAGACAGGAAGTGAAGTGCCGGCGGAAGGCCGTAATATGCAAGGAAGATCACGATCACCATCGGAACGCCCTTGAAGACGATCTTGTAGGCGACCACCAGCCCCCGCAACACGGGGACGCGCCGATACTCCGCCATCGCAAACAGGCTGCCGACGATCGTCGAGAGGATGAAGATCGCGAGCGCCATGGCGAGCGTTACAGGAACCGCACCAAGGATGTCCCAGAGATCGGGAAGAAGGACTTCGGAATCGAACATGTCATGACCTCCTTTCGATCAGACGCTTGCCATGATGGTGGCCTTGGCCGTCGCGGTGCTGAGCGCGAACTTGGAATTGCGCTTCTCGAAGAACCGCACGATGAGCCACGCCGCGAGGCATAGCAGCGAATAGGTTACCGCCAGCACGAGGTAGGTCTCGAACTGGTACTGATTGTAGTCCCGTTGCATGACCAGATGCGCCGTCGCCATCACGTCTGCCGCACCGATGTACATGACGAGCGCGACGTTGTGGATCAGGTAGATGATAGAGTTCCCGTAACCGGGCAGCGCGATGTGCACCGCCTGCGGACCGACGACGCGGGCAAGCTTCTGCCGGAAACTATATCCCAGGCTGTCGGCCGCATCGTGTTGACCGCGTTCGACGGCCAGGTAGGCCGGCCGCAGAACCTCGGACAGGTAGCCCCCATGGTAGAGGCTGAGGCCGAGCATCGCAGCGACATTAGGGGAAACGAAGTCGTCGATCTTCAGCAGGCCGACGACAAGCGGGAGGCCGTAAAACGCGACGAACAACTGGAGGACGACCGGAACGCTCCGGGCATAGGACACGTAGAGATCGGCCAGTTGGCTGACCACGGGGATCCTTCGAACCCGGAACGTCGTCGCAATCAACGCCAGCACGAAGCCGACGACCATGGCTGTGAACGTGATCGCGAGCGTCAGGGGCAATGCCTTGAACAGCTCGGAGAGCATTATGGAAAGGTCCACCTTGGAACACTCCTTTTTGCGATTTCAGCCTTGATCGTCAGCGCGTGGCGTGCCGTTACTTCATGTAGGTAGTGATGTCCTCGCCGAACCATTTCTGCGAGAGCTTGGCGAGCGTACCATCGGCCTTGAGCTCCTTCAGAGCCTTGTCGATGCCATCGGAAAGCGCCTGGTTTTCCGCGGAGCGGTGGATCAGGACGAAGGTGTTGTTGATCGAGACAGGCTCGCTCGCCTTGATGTCGAGCTTCTGGTTGTCGATCACGGTCTGTTCGCCCAGATTCGACGGCAGAACCAGCGCGTCGTACTTGCCGTTCTGGACTTCCTTCAGGCGGTCCGGGTACGGGATTCCGGCGCTCGACGCGGTGATCTCGATCTTGGCGTCGGGGTTCTTTTCCTGCCACGCGGTGGCGAATTTGTAGATGCCGCCGCCGGCCGTGACAGGCACGATCTTCTTGCCGACGAGGTCCTTCATCTCGTTGATGCCGCTGTCCTTGCGGCTGTAGATCTTGATCAGGCTGGCGCCGATCGGGCTTTCCGGAATGAGGAACTGCTTTTCACGCGCGGGCGCCCGATAATAGCCGCCGGTCGCGATATCGTACTTGCCGGTTGCCAGGCCGGTTTCCTGTGCGATGTCCGCGGCGCCTTCCATCTCGAACTTGTACTGAGGGAGTTTCGCATTGATCGCCTTCAGCACGTCGGGCTCGTAGCCCTGGGGTTCGACACCGATCGCGCCCCACGACAGCGGCTTGGATTCCGCCGCCGTCGCGATCTTGATGGTCCGGACGGAATCCTGGGCATAGGATGCGCCCGCGGTAGCAAGGGCGATTGCAACGCCGGCTACGGCAAGGCCGAAGGTACGGCGGGAAGTTGACTTGATGTAAGACATGTCAGGCATCCTTTCTCTAGTGGATTGCAAGCTCGGAATTGAGGAATTGTGCAAGGCGTGGGTTCGACGGAGCATCGAATATCTCTGCCGGACTGCCGTCGGCTGCGACGACACCCCGGTCCATGAAGACGATGCGGTTCGAGATGTTCTTCGCGAACTGCATTTCGTGGGTGACGAGAAGGGAAGTGATCCCGGAGGACGTGACGTCCTTGATCACCTTCAGGACCTCGCCGACGAGTTCGGGGTCGAGCGACGACGTTGGTTCGTCGAAAAGCATCACGTCTGGTTTGACCGCGAGCGCACGCGCGATACCGGTACGCTGGAGCTGGCCACCCGAGAGCTGGGACGGATAATGGTCCAGCTTGTCGGAGAGGCCGACGCGGTCAAGTTCCCGCCGAGCGATCTCGCGTGCTTCGTCCTTCGACTTGCGCTGCACGACAACAAGCGGATCCATGACGTTCTGAATGACTGTCATGTTCTTGAAGACGTTGAACTGCTGGAAGACCATGGCTGTCCGGAGCCGGATCGCCTGGATTGCATTCTTGTCCGGGCGTTGGAAGTCCATCTTGATCTGGTCGAACGCGATGGTTCCGGACGCGGGCTTGGCGAGGTGGTTGATGCATTTCAGCAGCGTGGTCTTGCCGGTGCCGCTCGGGCCAATGATCGAAACGACGTCGCCGCGCTTTACCGAGAGATCGACGCCGTTCAGGATCTGCGTGCTTCCGTAGGACAGCTTTAGGTTCTTGATCTCAAGCATTTCTGGTCGGTGTCCTTTCGGAGGATAGTTCGGAAAGCGTTTCCGTCTCGTCGTCCGCCCATTCGTCTCCAAGGAGTTCGGGCGTGTCGAAAGCTTGAAGGTTTTCGAAATGGCGCTCGCGGTCGGCGACGAAGAGCGCTCTCACGATGCCGCGGGCGAGCCGGTCGGCGCCCTCGCTGATGGCGGGAATGTCGCCGGTGAGCTTGCCGTGGCTCAGCGTGGCAGGAAAGTTAAAGCAATGAATCTGCGACAGTGCGGGGCACGCGCCCGGCTCGACTTCGAGGAACTCGAACGCCTCGCCGAGGTCGGGCGAACCTTCCAGTTCACTGTTCGGCATGTCCGCCGGCACGGGAAAGCGGTCGCGCCAGAGACGGATGTGGGACGCGACGGCGGCGAGTTCCGGCCGGCTTGTCAGGTCGACCTTGAAACCCGTGCCGAAGATCAGGAAGTCGACCGGATAGCGCCCCTTCGGCGTCGTCACCACGAGATGATCGTCGTCCTGCGCCAGCGCGGTGATCGCGCTTTCCAGATGAAGATGAGCCTGCGGGAACGCGCTGACGCGCAGGACGCTCGGCCGTGGTGGTGGCGTCTGCTGGCCCATAGCGTAGTGCAGGAATCGCCATTTCCACTCGTCGGGAAGGCCCGCAAAACCATGTACGACGCCCTGGCTGCCGATGCCGGTGAATTTGTTGATCCGCGGCAATTCCTTCCGCCGAACGAACATGTCGAGGCGTGCCGCCCCAGCTTCGAGAGCGGTCGCGGCATTGTCCATCGCCGAAGCGCCGGCTCCTACGACACCGATGCGCTTGCCCTTCAGCGCGGTGAAATCGATCGCATCGGCAGTATGAGCCCAGAGCTTCCGATCGATATGGTCGGCGATGGAAGGCACGAACGGTCCGCCCAGGCCGTCACGGCCTGTCGCGAGAACCACATGGCGCGCGACCGTCGTTTCGGTCCGGCCGTCCCGACTGCAGACGACATCGAGCATGCCGTCCGCGCGCGGGAGAACCGCGTCGACGGATATTCCGTTGCGAACCGGAAGGTCGAGCACCCGCCGGTACCAGATCAGGTAGTCCATCCAGATTTCGCGCGGTGCCCGGTCGAGTGCGCCCCAGGCTTCGGCGCCGTACAGCGCTTCATAGTAGGCGCGGAAGGTGAGGGCCGGCAGCCCCATCGCCGGACCGGTCAGTTGCTTGGGAGAGCGGAGGGTTCTCATCCTTGCGAAGGTGATCCACGGCCCCTCGTGCCCGGCTGGCGCCTTATCGAGCACGACATGGTTGGCAACGCCTAGCCGCTTCAACATTCCGGAAGCGACGAGCCCGGCCATGCCGCCACCGATGATCACGACGTCGACGACCGGCTTGCCGTCGACGTCGCGGGAAGGAACCCAGGACTTGGCGGGAAGCTCAAGCCAGGCGAGATCCTGCTTCAGCCGCTTCTCGAGGGCGTCAAGTCCTTGAGGGACGGAGGTCGGGTCGCTCATGAAGAGGTTCCTTCCGGCAGCATCGTTTGTCCGTACACGGTGTCGGCCAGGGCCTCGACGCCGCCGGTTTCATGCAGCCGGCAACCCGGCATTGCCAGCGCCACCGCGCGGGCCGCGTCAATGACAGCGGCGACGGTCGGCGTCATCGGCAAGGCAGCGGGCGAGATCGCGCCGAAGAGGAAAGGTATGGTGTGGTCGAGTACGCGCATCACAATGCCCTCGAGCGGGACACCGACGATGGTTGCCGGCTCGACGATGGCCACTCCCAGTCCGGCACGGACCATTGTAAGGGCCGTCATCGAGGCGTTGACGTCGATCATCCGCTGCGGCACAACGCCCGCCCTTTCCAGAGCTTCGTCGACGCGGTGCCGCAGACGGTACGGGTTCGCCAAGGTGATGATGCGCCGGTCGGCAAGATCTGCGAGACGCACGACGTCGTCACTGGCGAGCGGATCGTCTGCGGAGAGAGCGACCACACATGGCGCGTCGGCGACCCAGTGGACGTCGAGGCCGGGATGCTCCAACGGCAAGCTTGAGATACCGAAGTCCGCCGATCGGGCAAGCACGGCCTGCACGACGTTCTCGGCGGCGAGCGCCTGCACATGAAGATGACGCGGAATGAGGCTCGGTGCGACGGCCGCGATCGCCTGCGGCAAGATGCCGGCCGCAAGTGACGGCGTGGCGGCGATCGTCAGCGATGCCGGCTCGTCCAGGCCGATCGCGTTCGCCCGTTCGCGAATATGGGCAAGGCTTGCCAGGTGGCGTTCGACCTCGGCATGAAAGAGCAGGCCGCGTGCGGTCGGACTAATGCGCGGTCCGCTTCGATGCAGCAGCGCATAACCGATATCGGCTTCCAGATCCTGAATGAGCCTGGTGACCGCTGGCTGCGAGCGCCCGAGGAGCCGCGCAGCCCCGGTCACGCTGCCAGCGGACATCACCGCTGCGAAGGCTTCAAGTTGCCGGATATCGAAAGAGTTAGAATGCATAATGGACATCAAACATTCTCCTTCATGTCAGTAAAGCATGACAATTCTCAATTCGCGAGGATCAATAGATAATTATTCTGCATCAAGCGCTGGCCATCATTAATATTTGACATAATTGGACGGCAAGCCTACCTAGTTCGAATGCCTGCTGACGTATTGAGGAGCCTGTTTTGACACTCATCGAAACCCTAGTCTCCGTGAAGCCGGGTTCCGCGCTTGCGCAAGCCATGGAGAAACGCGCCGAGATCTTGCGCCTGAGCGAAGCGGCCCATGACGCAGTACTCCTGCCGCGCGATCCCGGCGGACTTTCTCACGGACTGAGGGCCGCGCTTGCCGCCCGTATGGCGCGGCAGAACCGCAATCCGGCGCTCGCAAGCCACTACGATACCCTTGTGGCTCAAGCCAACGACCCGACCACGGCCACGCTCGCAGACCCAGAAAACAATGTGACGGACTTGCGTACTGCGGAGATCGTCCGCCATGCCGATCGCCTGACGGTCACGCCACGCGATGCGACGCGTGCAAATGTGGAAGCGTTGCGCCAAGTCGGCGTAACCGACGCCGATATTGTCCGGCTCGCGGAGCTTGCGGCCTTCGTCAACTACCAGGTTCGTGTGCTCGCCGGCCTGAAGCTGCTTGGAGAAATGCGATGAGCGAGGTCGTCCATACCTTCACCACCACGATACCGCGCTGGCAGCCCTACGTGGTTCCAGTCGATTTCGCGACCGCTACCGAAGAGCAGCATGCTGCGATGCAGATGACGCCATCCAACAAGGGCATCTCGCCCTATGTACTCACCCTGGCTCACGACCCTGAGACGCTCGCGGTCCGCTCACCCTTGTTCAATCTGATCATGTATGGAAAAGACGGGCTGGCCGGAAGCGAGCGCGAGCTGGGCGCCGTCGCCGCGTCCGTCGTCAACCGCTGTGTCTACTGCGCCGCCGTCCACGCATCGCGGTTCAACAACCTGACGAAACGTACGGATGTTATCGAAGCTGTGTTTGCAGACGGTCTCGCGGCGACGCTCGACGAGCACCTCCAGGCAATCTTCGACTTTTCGGCACGGCTATCGACCACACCGCCCGAGGCGACGGTGGCCGACGCACAGGCGCTGGCCGATGTCGGGCTCGACGAACTGGAAGCTCTCGACCTCGTCCTCTCGTCCGCCATCTTCGGCTGGGCGAACCGTCTGATGCATACGCTCGGCGAGCCGATGCAGGACTAAATGGTCCTGGCGTTCGGCCTGTGCCGGCTGGGCGATACTGGTAATTTGTCCGGGGGCACGCGGTGATCAGAGGAGGAGGTTTGGGCGGTCACATAGGATTGGCTTTGTTCCTGTATCGCCATATGGCGGGTAAATCCCCACTTTTGTCACATGTCCTAAATGCCACTTTCGAGTATCGCTCGGGAGCGCGCCAAAAAGATATCGAAAATTGTAGATTGTAACAAAGCTCCTTCGTCAGAGAGGGAGTTACAGTTGGTGTTTGCAATATGCATAGCAGCTCGCTGCTATGCATATTGAGAAATCGGGCTTTCGCAAAGCGCCACTCGCTGCTGGGCTTAGCTGCTGACCGCGAAGATGCGGCCGATCGTATTGAGCAGGATCTGGGCGGCAAGAATAGCCGTAGTGCCGGTGTGGTCGTAGTCGGGCGCGACTTCGACCAAATCGATGCCGACAATCTCGCCGCGCTTGGCCAGCCCTGCAATCAGCTCCAGAACCTCGTAATAGATGAAGCCACCATGACTCGGTGTGCCGGTACCAGGGGCGATTGAAGGATCGAAACCGTCGATGTCGATGGAGAGATAATAGCGCTTTCCCTCGGGAATGCGCTCCAGCACATTTTCCACGCCGAACTTGCGGATTTGCCGAACGGAGAGGATTTCCGATCCATGCGCTCGGGCATAGTCATAACCTTCCTTGGCGGTGGAAGAGACGTTGCGGATGCCGAGTTGCGTCATGCCCGTAACCCACGGCTTTTCCGAGGCGCGGCGCATCGGGCTGCCATGACCGTAGCGGACACCATGACGCTCGTCGACGAAATCGAGATGGGCGTCGAACTGCACCAGATGAACCGGCTCCTGATCGCTGAAAGCGTTGATGCAGGGAATGTTGATGGAGTGGTCGCCGCCGAGTACGACGGGGAGCGCGCCCGCGGCAAGGATCTTGCGAACACCGAACTCGATATTGGCGTGGCTCGTCATCGTGTCGGTGTGCACGATGTCGGCATCGCCTATGTCTACGATCCTGACGCCTTCGAGATAGGTGACGTCATCTTCGTGATCATAGGCTCCGGCATGGCCGAAGGAAAACAGCGTGGAAGCCTCGCGGATGCTGCGTGGCCCGAAGCGGGCACCGGAGCGCCATTGCGTGCCGAAGTCGAAGGGTGCGCCGAGGATTGCGACATCGGCGTCGATCGCGTCCCAGTTTTCGACATAAGGGCTTTTGGCGAAGGTGGAAATGCCGACGAAGGGTAGATTCAGCCGGCCCGTATTGTAACCGTGAGCAGCCATGGGTCTTCCTTTCAAGATATCAAAATGCGCGTTCGCGCCAGGTTTGCAGGAATTGCGAAAGGCGCTCGCTTTTCGGCGCCGCGAAAAGTGTTTGCGGCGGACCGTCCTCAACAATGCGGCCCCCGTCCATGAAGACGACGCGGTTGGCCGCGTGCGCGGCAAACCCCATTTCGTGGGTGACGATGAGCATGGTCATGCCTTCGGAGGCGAGCGCTCTCATGACCGAGAGAACCTCGCCCACCAGCTCCGGGTCCAGTGCCGAGGTCGGCTCGTCGAACAGCATCACTTTCGGTTTCATGGCGAGCGCCCGGGCGATTGCCACGCGCTGCTTCTGCCCACCGGAAAGATTTTCGGGACGGCGGTCGGCGAACGCTGTGAGCCCCACCTTGGCCAGCGCCGTGTGTCCTGTTGCTTCCGCTTCGGCGTGAGTGACGCGGTGGACGAGCCGGAGCGCAAGCGTCACGTTGTCGAGCACGTTCATGTGCGGCCAGAGATGGAAATGCTGGAATACGATGCCAAGAGGACGGCGAGCGTCGGCCAGCTCCTTCGTGCCGGCACGTTCACGCCCCAGTGGCGTCTCCCGCCAGCCCATCATCCGGCCGAACACATTCACCTCGCCGGCGTCGTAGGGATCGAGAAAGGCAATGGAACGCAGGAGCGTGCTTTTGCCTGAGCCGGAGGGACCGATGATGCAGGTGACATCGCCGGCATGAATATCAAGATCGATGCCGTTCAGTACCGTTCTTCCGCCGAAGCGTTTCTCAAGTCCGCGAACCGATATCGCCGCCGGTGTTGCTGTCATGTCAGAAGCCTTTCGCTGCAAGGCGGCGCTCTGCGTAGAAGCCGATCCGCGCAATGGTTTCAACGAGCGCCCAATAGAGCAGGGCGACGGTCACGTAGGGCGTGACGACCGCGAAACTGATGGAGCTGATGGTGCCCGCGACTTTCGTCAGTTCGCCGAGTGTGATGACGGACAGAACGGCCGATTCCTTCACCAGATTGATCGCCTGCCCAATGGAGGGCGGAAGCGTCAGCCTCATCGCCTGCGGTAGTTCCACGTACAAGAATGTCTGGCCGGGTGTGAGGCCGAGCATGGCGGCCGCCTCACATTCGCCCTTCGGCACCGCATTGAACCCTGCGCGGAAGATTTCCGCGAAGGGGCCAGCACCATAAAGACCGAGACCGACAATGCCGGCGACATAGGGGCTGAGCACCAAACCGAATTGCGGACCGCCGTAATAGAGAAGGAAGAGCACCAGTGCCAGAGGTGCGCCGCGGGCGAATTCGACATAGACCCGGATCGCTAGGGACAGGGGCCGCAAGCGGCTGCGCAGGGACAATGCCAGCAGGATGCCGACCAGAACGGCGATGCAAATTCCGCAAGCCGACACGGCGGCCGTGATGGCAAGACCGGAGAGATAAAGCGGAAGATCGTTGAAAAAGCCGATCATCATCGTCTGGCCCCTTGCGTCAGGCGGCGCTCCATCAAGAGACTGATACCGGCCAAAGCCGCGGCGACGGCCACATAAAGCAGGAGGGCTGAGGCATAGGCCTCCAACGGGCGGAATGTCGACGCCGCCACTTGCTGTGCCCTGCGGGTGACATCCATGACCGCGATGACGGAGACGAGGGAAGAATTCTTCACCAGCGCCTGCATCTCGCCGACAAGGGCTGGCAGCATCGTGCGTACAGCTTGCGGCACCTCGATGCACAAGAAGGTTTGAGCCGCCGTCAGTCCAAGCATTTCGGCCGCCTCGATCTGTCCCCTCGGCACTGCCAGAAGCCCCGCGCGGTAGATCTCCGATTGGAAGGCGGCGGTGTTGAGTGCCAGTGCCAGGGCAGCAGCTACCGGCGGCTCCAGTTCGAGGCCGAGAAATGGCAGCAGATAGAAGATAACGAGAAGCTGGACGAGAATCGGTGTGCCACGCCAGAACGAGACATATAGTCCCGCTGTGGCATGCAACAGCCGGCCGCTGCGCGAGGCGGCCGCAAGCAGCACGGCCAGTGGCACGCCGAGCAGAAGCGCCGAAAAGCTGACCGTGACGGTGGTGAGGAGACCATCAAGAAGAGCTGGCCAGACGCCCGCCAATGTTCTGTCCATGAGCGGTTCCCCCCTTGCCCTTACTTAGCGGCGGGAAGTGCTTCCGGCAGTTCCATCGGAGCGCCAAACCACTTTTTCTGCAGCTCGGCAAGCTTGCCGGATTTGTTGAGCTTGATGAGTTCCGCGTCGATCAGCGCGTTGAGCGAGGTGCTGTCGGCGTCGTTGCGGCCGGCCCAGGAGAAATAGGTCTTCGGTCCGAAGGTGGGCAGCACGACTTCGAAGATATCCGGCCGCTGGCGCGCCGCTTCAAGCAGGTTCGGCAATGAGTTGACGACGGCGTGGATGCGACCTGTAGCAAGGTCGGCATAGGCTTCGGAGAAGTCGGTGTAGGTCGAAACGGTTACGTCGGCCTTACCGGAAGCTTTCAGTTCAGTCGCGAATGTCTCAAGCGCCGCGAGTTGGGCGGAACCTGCCTGCGAGCCGACGGGCTTGCCGGCGATATCTTCCGGCTTGGTGATTTCGGCATCGCCCTTTCGCTTTAGCACAGCCATCGTGGCATCCGCGATCGGTACAGAAAGATGATAGGCGTTCATGCGCTCCGGCGTGACTGTGACCGAGGTGACGACATAATCGAAGCGGCTGGCAGCAAGACCCGGCAGGATACCCTGCCAGGGCAGATCGAGGCGCTTCAGCTCGACTCCGGGCAGTTCTTTCATGACGTCTTCCATGATGTCGGCGGAATAACCAACGATCTTCCCACCCTCGACAAATTCGAACGGCGCAAAACGCGCCTCGGTGGCGACAGTGAAAACTTTCGTCGTCTTGATTTTGTCGAGCAGGTCGGCCGCGTGCGCGACGGGTGCCATCATGGCGACAGCAAGCGCAGCGCCCGCCAGAAGGATTCTCGAATTCCGGATGATTGTCATAGTCTTGTTCCCCTGCTTTTTCGGGATCGTTTCGTGATCCCTGAAGGAGAGGAAAGCATGGACAATAGCTCAGAAAAATAGGAAAGTGATGAAGTTTACATCAGAATTATTAATGTGAGGATAGCGGATGCTGCTGGCTCAATCCGATCTCCGATCCTTGACGGTGTTTCGCGCAGTCGTAGAGCATAAGAGTTTTCTCGGCGCGCAAATCGCGCTCGGCCTCAGCCAGTCCGCCATCAGCTTCCACATCAAGGCGCTGGAAGATCGTTTAGGTTTCAAGCTGTGCCGACGGGGCCGCTCAGGTTTCGAGCTGACGGATCGTGGCGTTATCGTACACGAGCGGTCGAAAGGGCTTTTTCTGGCACTCAATGCCTTTGAAAGCGACATTGGCGCACTCAAAAACCGCATTACCGGCACACTGAGGCTTGGCCTGATCGACAACACCATCACTGATAGCGACCTGCCGATCCACCGGGTGATTGCTCGTATCAGCGAGAAGGCCCCCGAAGCGCGCGTTGAACTGGCAATCGACACCCCTGATGCGCTGCTTTCCGAAATCGCCAATGGCGGACTGGACATCGCGCTTTTACCGGAAACACAACCCTATCAGGGTCTGAAGCTCTCCCGACTTCGGGAAGAAATCCATTCGCTCTACTGCGCCCAAGGGCACCCGCTCTTCAAGCAAGGGGGCGCAGAGCTGACGATAGAACATATCGAGTCTTTCGATTTCGTGGTGCGGCCGTACGCCAACATGCGTGAATTGCAATTCTTTCCGCGGGCACGAACTCGCGCAGTCGCCTCGAATATGGAGGCGCAGGCGATGTTCATTATGTCCGGACACTATCTCGGTTACCTGCCGGACCATTATGCCCGCGACTGGGTTCAGAAAGGTTGCTTCCGACCGCTTATGCCGGATGAAACTCGAATTCACTCCACCTTCGTCATAGCCACGCGTTCCGCGGAAAAACCTTCAACCATCCTTGACTTCTTCATCCGCGAACTGGCCGGCATTGCGTCGGAATCCTTACACAAGAGGCATTCTCCCGCAGTGGCGGGCGCGGCGCGGCTATAAGGCTTGCCCAATTCTGCGGTGGTATAAAGTTCCCGCAATCATTTCACCGTTGATGCGGACCACCGGCGACACGAATTTCATGGCTGAGGTGATGAAAACCTCGGCGGCGGCTAGCTCTCATGGGCTGTGAATGCGCGTTCTTCCCCGCGCGGCTCACAAGCATAACCCTTATGGAAGGGGCGGGCGGGCAAAGGAAGCGAATTCTATCCCTTCCGCGGCGAGTGCGTTGCGCAGCGACTGTGCCATTGCGACAGCGCCAGGAGTATCGCCATGGACGCAGATGCTGGCCGCCTGAACCGGCAGCTTGCGGCCACCAATGGTTGGGATTTCTCCGTCACGAACCATGGACAAAACCTGGTCCATGCTCTTTTGCAGATCATGAATGACCGCGCCTTCTCGCTGCCGGGATGTCAGCATGCCGTTGTCGTCATAGGTCCGGTCGGCATAGACTTCGCAGGCGATTTTCAGGCCGGCCCTTTCGGCAGCCTTCATGGTCTCCGAATAGGGAAGGGTGAGGAAGACGAGAGAGGGATCGACAGCCTTGATGGCACGCACGCAGACATCCGCCAGGATAGGATCCTCGGCTGCCATGTTGCCGAGCGAGCCGTGGGTTTTCATGTGGCTGATCGGCCAGCCGAGTGCGCTTGCCATGCCCTGGATCGCCGCGATCTGGTAGATCAGTTGCGCCTCGATATCCTCGGGACGTTCGCCGGAGATGCGGCGCCGGCCGAAGCCGTAGAGATCCATGAAGGAGGGATGCGCGCCGATTGCAACGCCTGAAGCCTTGGCGGCGAGGATCGTGTCGCGCATGACCACCGGATCGCCGGCATGGAAGCCGCAGGCAATATTGGCTGTCGTGATCAGTCCGAGCATGGCCTTGTCGTCGCCGATCGTATAGGCGCCGAAGCCTTCTCCCATGTCGCAATTCAAATCAATCGTTGCCATGCAGCTTGCTCCCAGTCGACGATTCCGGCCTGATACGGCGCCATAATTCTCTACCGTTCTGTTGCATTGCACGAACTTTGTTCATATCATCCGGCCATGGTTGACATACAGTTGGTATACTGAAATAGCAAGTCCGATGAATTTGGAAAGCGCACCGATTTTGACAAGCGGTGCTCTGTTTCCGATTTGCCAGATTGACGGAAGGAGGGGTGTCGGCGCAATGGCCGAAATGTTCCCACGCATTCGCGCTTGCGGCGACAGCATGCTGTCGGTCGAACTCGCCGATCACATCGACGATGATGTCAACAGGCGCATCATCGCGCTCTTCGATGCTCTGAGCCTCAACCCCGTTGCGGGCATCGAAGAAATGGCCTCGACCTATCGTTCGCTGAGCGTCATTTACGATCCCGCGATCATCCGTGGCGGAGCGCTTGCCGATGCGCTGCAAAAGCGACTACAGGGCCTGTCCGTGACAGATACATCCTCGCGCTGTTTCAGCGTCCCCGTCGTTTACGGTGGCGCCGTCGGGATCGATCTCGACGAGCTCGCTCGCATGAAGGACATGACGACCACCGAGCTCGTCAATCTGCACGCCAGCGCCGAATATCGTGTTTACATGATCGGTTTTGCGCCCGGTTTTGCTTATCTCGGCGGCCTTCCGGATGCGTTGCATACCCCGCGGCTGGCCGCGCCGCGCCAACGGATCGAGGCGAGTGCCATCGGCATAGGCGGCAAGCAGGCCAGCATTAATTCGGTCCCGGGGCCGAGCGGTTGGCGCTTTATCGGCCGCACGCCGGCCAGGCTTTTTGATCCTCATCGGACACCGCCTTTTCTTCTCATGGCCGGTGATCGCATCCGCTTTCGTCCGATCGGCGAGGCCGAGGCGGCGCGTCTCGATATGATGGTCGCTGCCGGCCAGACCGTTCTGGAGCCCGAAGTAGCATGATGCATTTGCGGATTGTTCAAGCGGGGCCCATGGTGACGGTTCAGGATCGCGGCCGCAGGGGATTGCTGCATTCCGGCGTCTCCGGCTCCGGGCCGATGGATGCGCCGTCCTTCCGTATTGCCAACGCACTGGTGGGCAACAGGCAGGATATGGCGGCTCTTGAGTTTGCCAGCGCCGGCGGCACGTTCGAGGTCACCGAGCCGGTTCGTTTTGCCGTCACCGGCGGCGACGTGGATATCCGGATAGACGGCTCGGCCGTGCGCCCATGGGAGAGCCATGATCTCTTTCCCGGGTCTACGCTCGTCGTCGGCGGCTTGCGATCGGCCGTTTGGGGATATGTCGCGTTTGCCGGCGGCATCGATACGCCGTTGATCTTGGGTTCCCGCGCCACGCATTTGCGCACCGGCCTCGGTGGCCATGAAGGACGTTGCCTGCGGACTGGCGATCTCTTGCCGATCGGTTCCCTCGATCCCATGCCGCATCTTGCGCTTACAAAGCCGTGGCGCCGATCCAATCGCCCCATCAATGTCGTGGCAGGGCCGCAGGATGATTATTTCGATGCATCCGCTTGGCGTACCTTCCTTGGGAGTTCGTTCGTCGTATCCACCAGCCGCGATCGCATGGCGCAAATGCTGGATGGGCCTGTGATCTCGGCCTGCCGAGGCAACGATATCGTCTCGGATGGTACCACACCTGGATCGATCCAGATCCCAGGCTCCGGCCGGCCGATCGTCTTGATGGCCGAACGCCAGACGACCGGCGGCTATCCGAAAATAGCGACTGTGGCCTCCGTCGACGTGCCACGGTTGGCGCAGATCCCAAGCGGTATGGTGATCCGTTTTCGCTTGATTTCCCAAGCCACGGCAGAGGCGCTGCTGGTCGCAGAGCGACAAGCCCTGCAGGATGTGATTACGGATCTGTCCGAAAAGACAACGCCAATGAGCGTCGCACAAGAGGTAGCGCCATGACACAACCGCTTGCCAAGCAGGCCTACACCAAGATCATCGAAATGATCCTGTCGGGCGCGCTCATGCCGGGGGATGCCTTGCAGGAGGCCAAGCTGGGCGACGCGCTGGACATGTCGCGCACACCCGTTCGCGAAGCAATCAAACGCATCGAAGCCGAAGGGTTGGTGACGCAGGATGGACGCTTCCTTAAGGTGCGACAGCTTTCCGGCGAGGAGGTGGAGGAAATCTTCTTCTTGCGCCAGACGCTCGAAGCCCATTCGGCTCGCGCGGCGACGGGGCTTCCCGCCGGTCGACTGGATGAGATAGAGGCGCGCGTCCGCCGTCTGCAATTGGAGGGACCGGGGGAAGAGGACGAACAGCGTCGTGTCGACGACGACTTTCATCGCATGTTGGCTGCGGCAACCGGCAGCAGCATGATCATCGCCACCATCGACGATCTCCGCCGTCGCACCTGCATGTTCGACCACACCCAGGTTCCGGATCGCTTTCTTAAAGGATGCGCCGAACATCTCGAGATTATCGCCGCGCTGCGGGCCGGTGAAGGCGAAACGGCAGGCCGGCTGATGGCCGTGCATGTCGCCAATGCGCGCGATGCCATTCTGGCGCGCCTGAAATCCTCCGACGAGGTATCCGATCGATGAAATGTCTGATTGTCCAACCGGTTCATGCCGACGGCATTGCGCTGCTTAGGGAGGCAGGCATCGAGCCGGTATTTTGCCCTTCTGCGGAAATGGCAACGGTCGCCCGCATGATCCCCGGCTGCGAGGCGGTGATCACCAGGGATGCTGGCCTTTCCGCTGCCGCGATCAATGCTGCTGATGTGTTGCGCGTTGTCGTCGTACACGGTGCCGGTCACGATGCGGTCGACAAGGAAGCGGCAAGCGAACGAGGCGTGCTTGTCTGCAATACGCCGGGTGCCAATGCGCGGTCGGTGTCGGAACTTGCTCTTGGCCTCGCGCTGGCGGTCGCACGGCGTATCCCGGCTGCGGACCGCAGCGAACGAGCCGGCATAAGAGGGTTCCGCGAGATGGAGACCTTCACGGAATTGTCCGGCAAGACGGCTCTCGTTGTCGGCTGGGGTGCAACCGGCGCAGGGCTTGGTCGCATGCTGAAGGCCGCGTTCGATGCACGCGTTCTGGTCTATTCGCCTCGCGCAGCCGATGTGGAGGGTTTTGAGCGGATGGAAAAACTCGAAGATGGCCTGGCACAGGCGGATCTAGTCTCGCTGCACACCCCACTACGGCCGGAGACGCGCGGTTTGATCAATGCAAAAGCGCTCTCGCACATCAAGCCTGGCGCCATTGTCGTCAATACCGCACGGACAGGTCTGGTGGATGAAGCCGCCCTTGCCGAAGCCATTGCCTCCGGGCGCGTCGCCGGGGCGGGACTTGATGTCTATTCCCACGAAGCGCCATCCGGACCCCTTGGTCAGTCGAACCGGGTGATCTTTACGCCGCATCTCGGTGGTGCAACGCTTGAGGCCCTGCGTCGCGTGGCTATCGGCTCGGCTCGCAATGTGCTGATGGCCCTTTCCGGTGAGCGCCCGGCGACTGCACTCAACGATCCGGTCCGGAGTTACGCATGAGCCGCATTATCGAAGACACCATCGATCGATTGCTCGATCGCATCAACGCCATTTCGGAGCCAGGGCCGGGCTATACGCGTCCATCCTACAGTGCACTGGAAACTGCCGCCCATCGTGTCATCGCTGAGGAGGCGGAAACCCTCGGCCTGTCGGTGACGCGGGACGCTGCGGGCAATCTCTTCGCCCGGCTGCCGGGCAGGGACCGCGCGGCCACTCCCCTCTATATCGGCTCGCATCTCGATACCGTGCCGATGGGCGGTGCCTATGACGGGCAGGCCGGGGTTGCCGGCGCCATGGCCCTTGCCGCCGCCTTCGTCGATAGCGGCTCGGCGCCGCCTGCTGATCTGGTGGTGACCGTGACGCGGGCGGAAGAGAGCGTCTGGTTCCCGGTTTCCTATATCGGCTCGCGCGCGGCGCTCGGGCGGCTTTCGGCCGAAGAGATGAAGGCGGTCCGGTTCGATACCGGCCGGACGCTGGCCGATCACATGCGCGAGGAGGGTGGCGATCCGGAGGCTGTCGTTTCCGGGCCGGGGCTCGCGCCCGCACGTTTCGTGGAGTTGCATATCGAGCAAGGCCCCGTTCTCGATGAGGCCGGCGAAGCCTTCGCCATCGTCGACGGCGTGCGTGGCGGGTTGCGCTATCGCGACGCCCGCATCAACGGTGTCTGGGCTCATTCCGGTGGTGCGCCGCGTACCGCGCGTTCCGATGCCGTTTTTGCCCTGGCGGATCTGGTGGTCGCGATGGATCGAAGATGGGGCGCAATCCTGGAGGAAAAGCATGATCTTGCCGTGACGGTCGGCCGCGTCGATGCGGCCAGTTCCGAACACGCTTTTGCCAAGGTGCCTGGCCGGCTCGATTTCTGCCTCGACCTGCGCAGTGACGATCCGGCCGTTCTTGAGCGGATGGATCGGCTGGTGAAGGCAGAAATTGCGTTGATCGAGCAAGCGCGCGGTGTTTTCTTCGAGCTTGGCCTTCAATCACGCAGCCAGCCGACGCGGCTCTCAGTGCAACTCGGCGATGAGATCTACGAAGGTGCGCGCCGGCTTGGCTTTTCGCCACGCCGGATGCTGTCTGGCGGCGGCCATGATGCGGCCGCCTTCGCCCAGGCGGGCTGGGAGTCGGTCATGGTGTTCCTGCGCAACTGGGATGGCAGTCATAATCCCAAGGAAGGCATGGATCCCGCCGACCTTGCGACCGCAGTTCGTGTGCTGCACGAGGCATGGATGAAGAACGGCCAGGAGAGCCCATGAGCGAGAAGGAAACATTGGCCCAGCAGGCCTATCGCGACGTCAAGCAGCGTATCCTTGCGGGCACTCTTCCTGCGGGCGATGTCCTGACTGAAAGAGCCCTTGCCCAGGAATCCGGCATTTCGCGCACGCCGTTGCGCGCGGCCATCTCCCGGCTGGAAAAGGAAGGCGTCATTTCGCGGCTTACCAATGGTGCGTTGATGGTGCGGCCCGTCACGGTGGAACAACTCCTTGAAATCGTCCAGATACGACGCCTGCTCGAAGGTGCTGCCGCAGCCAGGGCTGCCGGACGACCCATGACGCCGGCACTGGAGCAGTCCCGCGAGGCGATGCGCGCCTATGCGCAGGGAGGCGACGTGGCCTTCGATCAGTTCTGGCTCGATGACGACGTCTTTCATCTGGCCGTCGCGGAGGCTGCTGGTCTCAGCCTGCTGCCGGCCATGATCACGGAAATGCGCGGCATCGCCCGGCGCTGTACAATCACCCGCACCCATGACCGCTTCGATCAGCAGGCGCGTGAACATCTCGACATCATCGAGGCAATCGAAGCGCAGGACGGCGAGCGTGCCTGCGCCGCTATGCAAGCCCATTTCGATAGTGTCCGTAGCCGTTTTTTGGGCTGGCTTGACCGACGCTAATGATGGAAATTGTGATCGCACCAGATGTTTGAATTCGCAGAACTGCGCGGCCGCGAAGCGGCTTTTACCGAAACGGAATTCGGCGAAAGGCAGTCGCGTGCCCGTGCCGCCATACGGGCGGCCGGTCATGAGGCACTCGTCGTCACCGGACCGGAAAACATCTATTGGCTGACCGGTCGGCAGACGGCTGGCTATTTCGCATTCCAGGCGCTGGTTTTGCCTGTCGAGGGCAATCCCTGCCTCCTCGTGCGCGAGTTGGAACTGGTCGGATCGGTCGTCAACACATGGCTGCGGGATATCCATAACTACCAGGATGGCGAAGATCCGGCCGTGGCATTGGCGGGACTTCTGAAGACACTCGGCATCTCCCGCCCGGCGATTGAACTGGGAGGCTGGTTTGTTTCGGCGGTCATGGCCGACAGGATTACCCAGGAGATCGGTCACGGCGACTTGATAGACGGCTCGGCGATCCTGCCTCCGCTCAGAATGGTAAAGTCGCAAGTGGAGCTGGATGCGATCAGGGCTGCGGCAGGCTATGCCGAAGCGGGTATCGTGGCCGGAATCGCTGCCTGTAACGCCGGCGTAGACGAGAACGCGGTTGCGGCTGCCATGCTGGCTGCCG
>NZ_AJVM01000046.1:0-17337 GCF_000281735.1 Rhizobium sp. AP16
TGCACCACGGTTCAGCAGGCGCAGCCAGCGTGACTGCGAGATGCCCATGACGGCCAGCACCATCCCGATGATGACGCCGAGCACCGTCGAGGCGGCAGCCAGGATCAGCGTGTTCTTCAGGCCGACGGTGATCATGCTCGGCAGCACTTCCGCCATAGCATCCCAGTCCAGGAAGCTGCGGCGGAGATTTTCAAGCCAATCCATTCCATTCCCCATGAATTCTTGCGGGCCATACCGACGCATCCGTTCGGATAAACATCAGCAATGCCATGAAGGAGCCGCCCGGCAAGCGCGGGCGGCTCGAAGTTTCACTTCTTGGGTAGATATTGGTCCGGCATTGGCGAGCCCGGAAACCACTTCTCATAAAGCGTCTTCCAGGTGCCGTCCTGCATCGCCTCATGAAGCGCTTTGTTCAGCGCGGTGCGGAAGGCATCATTGCCCTTTCTGATCACGAAACCGGCCGGCGCATCGAAGGACGGGATATTGACCGCAATCTTCAGCGATGGATAACGCTCGCCATATTGCTTGGCCGCTTCGTAGTCGAGGAAATGAGCATCGATCGTGCCATTGTTGAGCGCTGCCACCGCCGAATTATTGTCGGGGAATTTTACGAGATCGGCTCCAGCAAAATTCTTGGTGGCGTAGATTTCCTGCAAGGTGCCCTGCACCACGCCGAGGCGCTTGCCCTTCAGCGTATCGGCATCCTTGATGCTCGCTTCCGGCGTCAGGACGGAGAGATAGCCGGCGAGATAACCGTCGGAAAAATCGACCGTCTTCTTGCGTGCCTCGGTCGTTCCGATTGCGGCGACCGCCACGTCGAAGCGCTCATTGGCGACGGACGGCATCAAGGCCGAGAATTCCTGACCGGTGAAGGTCACCTTGTCCTTCGCAAAACCCATGCGCGATACGACATTCAGGAAGAGTTCGATATCGAAGCCGGTGAATTGGCCGTCGGCGGTAGCAAAGGTGTAGGGCTTTGCATCGCCCATCGTGCCGACGCTGATGGTCTGCGGATCGATCAGATTATAGGGATTGTCGGCTGCGGATGCGGACCCGATGCCGGCTGCAAGAAGATAGGCCAGGACGCCAGCTCGCAAGGGAGCGATGGCGGCTGCGAATATGCCAGATTTGCTCATGTTCATTCTCCGCTCTGAAGGGTGCTCTTATCGGCATTTTTATGCGTGACCATCCGCTCCTTCGTCGCGTATCGCCGAAGGAAGGATTTGCACAAGAGACCGGTATCTCTTACAAAGAGACCGGTCTCAATGGATATTTGTTAACTTGAGATTGACCTTCCGTCAACAACTCTTGTAACCCTCGCCCTATGGAAAACCTTAGCCCTGTCAAACGTTCCGTCACCGTCGCCGACGTCGCAAAAGCGGCCAAGGTTTCGAAGGCCACGGCGGCCCGTGTTCTCGGCGGCTATGGCGTGGTCAGCGACAAGGTTCGCGCTCAAGTAATGGCTGCGGCAACAGAACTGGAATACCGACCGAACGAACTCGCACGCAGCATGACGACGGGGAAATCCGGCATCATCGGTGTCATCGTCGGCGATATCGAGAACGCTTTCTTCAGCCTCGCGGTCCGGGGCATCAGTGACGCTGCGCGCGTGGCGGGCTTCAACGTCATCATCGCCAATTCAGGCGAAGAACTCGATGCCGAGAAATCGGCGGTAGACCTGCTTATCGGCAAGCGCGTCGACGGCCTGATCGTCACGCCGGCCAGATGCGACCGGATGGAGCATCTGCAGGATATTCGCCGCGTCGGCGTGCCGCTCGTCCTCTTCGATAGAAGCATTCCGGAGCTTGGGGTCGACTCCGTGACCGGCGACGACCGCGACGCCGCCATGAACGCAACGCGCTATCTGCTCGAGGCAGGACATCGCCGCATCGCCTATATATCCGCCATGGACACCGGATGGGATCCGTTCACGGACAGCCGGCAGATATCCAACTCCGCAGTGCGCGAGCGCGTGGAGGGCTTCTTGAGCGCACAGATCGACGCCGGGTTGAAGGACCCGGAGCACTACGTCAGGCTTGGCGCCACGGATCAGCAGCGGACGGATGCAGTCGTGAAACGCTTGCTGGCGGAAGAAAATCCGTCGACGGCTTTGGTGGCGTCCGATAGCCTCGTCGGGCTCAGGGTATTCCGTTCTCTACAGTCCCTGAACCTTTCCATCCCCAGGGACATATCGATGATTTCCTTCCTCGATGCGGACTGGACCACGGTTACCGCTCCGCCGATCACCGTCGTCGATCAGCCGGTTTATGAGATGGGGAAGAAAGCCGCCGAAAGGCTCATTTCGCGGCTGAACGGCAAGGAGCAACCAGCGGAGCGCACGATCGTCGAGACCAGCCTGATCCGGCGCGGTTCGGTGGCGGCACCACGATCGACTGTGACGTGAGGCGAAAGCCTGCCATCTTCTCGGGAAAAGAACGGCCCCCTACGACGGTCTAGTTCTGGGCATGGCGGCCATGCCGAAGATCGACAGCGGTATGCCACACGATCGTCGCAAGGATGATCGCACCACCCATGAACGTTGCCATCGGCGGCCTCTCGGAAAAGAAGAGCCAGACCCAGAAGGGGGTAAGCACGATCTCCATCGAGCCGACGAGAGCCGCATCGGCCGCCGGCATTCGCCTTGACCCGAAAAGGAAAAGGACGAAGGCGAGCGCGAAATTCGTCGCTCCAAATGCGGCCAGCAGCAGCCAATTATAGGTGTCGAGCGAGACTGTCGAGGCGAAGGGCAGGAAGAGCACGAATGTCAGGAACCCGCTGACGACGCTGGACGGCAGGATCGGCACGCTACGGTCGATGCGTGGGATGACGATGATGAGAGCGAAGGTGACCGTCATGCCGAGTGCCAGGAGATCGCCGACGCCGGTGCCGCCCCCAATCGAGGAAGCGACGATAACCGCCACCCCGACGAGACAGACGCCGCCGGCAATCAACGTCCGCTTCGCCACCCGCTCCTTCAGCATCGTCCAGCTGAGAAAGGCGGCGATGAACGGCGCCGTTGCATAGATCATGGTCACGTTTGCGACCGTGGTCATGTAGAGCGCACCGATAAAGCAGGCCTGACTGATGGTCTGGCAGGCAATCATCGCCAATCCGGCGGGATGAAAGATCGAACTCCATTGGCGCCGCGAAAACCCGCCCTCAAGGAAGAAGCTCGGGATCAGCAAGAATATGCCGCCGAATAGCGATCGCCAGGCGATCGCCGTCCATATGTCGGTTGTCAGAAGCCGCGCATAGATACCGCTGCAGCTCCAGGCAAGCGTTGCCACGGCCACAAGAATGATACCCTTCTCATACTCGCTTGAGGAGAAGGTTCGGGCAGGAATCTGAATGGTCATCTATCGAATCTCGGAAATGCAGCACCTGAATTGGTGACCCTGTCTGCGCCGATATTTGACATCAGACAAACGAATAGTAGAGATAGTAGCCATCAGAAAAATTTGTGAGCCATCATGCGCGAACCCATCGAAAGCGATTTGCTCCGGACGTTTCTCGTCATCACCGAGACGTCGAATTTTTCCGCTGCCGCCCAGCGTATCGGCCGCACGCAATCGGCCGTCAGTGCGCAGATCAAGCGCCTTGAGGAAATCGTTGGTAAAGCACTGTTCGACAGAAGCGCGCGTGGCGTTGCACTGACCCGGGCCGGCAATCAGTTGCTTCCCTATGCACAACGTGTGATTGAACTGCTGACCGAGGCGGCAGCCACCATCCGCACCAAGCCACTGGACGGCCCGGTCCGGATCGGCATTCCGGAGGAATACAGCCAGACCATTCTGCCGGCGGCGCTTGCTGCCTTCGCTATTCGGCACCCCGCCGTCGAAGTCACCGTTACCTGCGACTATACTAAACACAATCTCGCCGCCCTGGAGAAAGACGAACTCGATCTGGCCGTCGTCTTCGACTGGAGCGATCAGACCACCGGCGAGGTGCTCTGCATCGACCCGACGGTCTGGGTCACATCGCTGGTGCACCGGCTGCATGAGGCGACGCCGCTGCCCATCGCGATCTATCGCGACTCGACGTGGTGCCGAGACTTTGCCTTGCGGTCTCTGGAGCAGCAGGGGCGGCGCTACCGCATCGCCTTCGTCGCCGATACAAGTTCCGGCCTGAAGAATGCCGTTTCCGCCGGCCTTGCCGTCACGACGCTCTCGCGAAGCAACATTCCGCATGGCTGCCGGGAACTGACCAGCGACGATGGATTTCCGCCGGTCGATTCCTCTCGCGTCGTGCTTCGCCGCAACCCCTATCATTCGAGCGAGGCGATCCGGGAGCTGGCGGAGATGGTGCGCGAAGCTTTCCAGCCTATGTCGGCGCTATTGCAGCCGTAGAGCGCCCGCGCAAGCGCCGCCGCGTACCCGACGGACTTTCCGAGAAACTGGCACGATAGCTGCGGGAAAAGGCCGAAGCCGAATTGAAGCCTGTCGCCGCGGCGATCTCCGCAAACGACTCCTTCGTCTCGATCACCTTTCGGCGCGCCGCGTTGAGCCGGAGCGCCAGGTAATGCACATGCGGCGGCGCGCCGAAGTCGTCCTGAAACAGAGCCTGGAGATGACGGGCGCTAACCCCGATGCGCCGCGCCAGACGCGTCAGGACCAGCGGCTGCTCGATATTATCCTCCATCAGCCGCACGGCCTGGGCGACGCGCGGATCGCGCAGACGCAAGCCCGCGGTCGATGGTGAAAGCTCCACGGCGCCATAGACGCTTGATGGCTCATAGATGAAAAGCCGGCTCACTTCGAGCGCCAGCGAATAGCCTTGCCGCCGCCTGATGATTTCCAGCATCAGGTCGATCGTCGGCATCGAGCCGGCCGTGGTGATGCGCTTGCCGTCGATGACGAAACGGTCCTTGACGGCGCGCACCTGCGGATAGGCCAGCGCGAAATCCTCCGAATCCTCCCAATGGACAGCCGCCGACACATTGTCGAGAAGGCTCGCCTCGGCCAGCAGCCAACTACCGGACTCAATGCCGGCGATCATCGAGCGATAACGTGCCGTCTGCGACAATTGCATCTTCAGCGCCTGCGTGGCGCTGTGCCGCCAATTGTAGCTCGCCAGCACAAAGAGCGGCGCAGTGTCGCTTGACGGCCGGAAGCTGCCCGATGCCGGTATCGGGATGAGGCTGGTCGTCTCGACCGGCGAACCGCCCAACGTAAACAGCCGCCAGCGATAGAGTTCGCTGCCGGAGATGCGGTTAGCACCGCGCAAGGGTTCGATCACCGAGGCGATCAGGATCAGGTTCGTTTCCGGCAGGATCAGCAGGTCGATGTCGAGCGGCGTATCGGATGGCGTGAACATGGGCATTTCTCGTGTTTCTGATAATGTATCGTTTGCTTCTGAAAATGCAAAGCATGAAGCCATCGCTTGCAGCGTAATGCCCTCAATACGAGGGAGAATAAAAATGCCTCTTGCGATGAACCGCGATGTCTTCATCACCTGCGCCGTCACCGGTTCCGGCGACACCGTTTCGAAATCCAGCCACGTTCCGATCACTCCCAAGCAGATCGCGGAATCCGCGATCGATGCCGCCAAAGCCGGCGCCGCCGTCGTCCATTGCCATGTCCGCGATCCCGAGACAGGTGCGGCCAGCCGCCGCAACGATCTCTACAGGGAAGTAACCGACCGCATCCGTTCGGCCGATGTCGATGTGGTGCTCAACCTGACCGCCGGCATGGGCGGCGATCTGATCTTCGGGGATGTAGAAAGCCCCCTGCCGTTGAACGCCAGGGGCACCGACATGGCTGGCGCAACGGAGCGCGTCAGCCATGTCGCCGAATGCCTGCCGGAAATCTGCACGCTCGATTGCGGCACGATGAACTTTAGTCTCGGCGACTATGTGATGACCAACACGCCCTCGATGCTGCGGGCCATGGCGAAGAAAATGACCGATCTCGGTGTCCGCCCCGAAATCGAAGCCTTCGATACCGGTCATCTCTGGTTTGCCAAACAGCTTGCCGAGGAGGGTCTTATTGAGGATCCGGTCCTCATCCAGCTCTGCATGGGCATCCCCTGGGGGGCGCCCGATGACCTCAACACCTTTATGGCGATGGTCAATAACGTTCCATCGAGCTGGACCTTCTCGGCCTTTTCCATCGGTCGCAATGCCATGGCCTATCCGGCCGCTGCCGTCCTTGCCGGTGGCAATGTCCGCGTTGGCCTTGAAGACAATCTTTATGCCGGAAAGGGCCTACTTGCGACCAATGCCCAGCTCGTCGAAAAGGCTGTGCAGGTCATCGAAGGCATGGGCGCGCGCATCATCGGCCCTGAAGATGTCCGCAAGAAACTGAAACTGACGAAGCGCTGAGGCCGAAATGACCAAGATCAACAAGGCAGCCTGTATCGGCGGCGGCGTCATCGGCGGCGGATGGATCGCCCGCTTTCTTTTGGCCGGCATCGATGTCGATGTCTTCGACCCGCATCCCGAAGCGACACGCATCGTCGGGGAAGTGCTGGCGAATGCCGAAAAGGCCTATGCGATGCTGACCGGCGCGCCGCTTCCCGCCCGCGGCAAGCTCACCTTCCGCGAGACGCTGGAAGAAGCCGTCGCCGGCGCAGACTGGATCCAGGAGAGCGTTCCCGAGCGGCTTGACCTCAAGCGCAAGGTGCTGACGCAGATCGACACGGCGGCAAGGCCCGACGCGCTGATCGGCTCCTCCACCTCCGGCCTCTTGCCGACCGATCTACAGCGCGACATGCGTCATCCCGAACGCCTCTTCGTGGCCCATCCCTATAATCCGGTCTATCTGCTGCCGCTGGTCGAAATCGTCGGCGGAGAGAAGACATCGAAGGAAACAATCCAGGCGGCCATGGACCGGCTGCCGCCGATCGGCATGAAGGGCGTCCATATCGCCAAGGAGATCGAAGCTTTCGTCGGCGATCGTCTGCTGGAAGCCCTGTGGCGCGAGGCGCTATGGCTGATCAAGGACGACATCTGCACCGTCGAAACGCTGGATGACGTCATCCGCTATTCCTTCGGCCTGCGCTGGGCGCAAATGGGCCTCTTCCAGACCTACCGTATCGCCGGCGGCGAAGCGGGTATGCGGCACTTCCTTGCGCAGTTCGGCCCGGCACTGCAATGGAACTGGACGAAGCTGATGGATGTCGTCGACCTCGACGACGCGCTGGTCGAAAAGATCGGCCAGCAGTCAGACGAGCAGGCCGCCGGCCTGTCGATCCGTGAACTGGAGCGTATTCGCGATGAAAATCTCGTTGGCATCCTCCAGACATTGAAGGGCAGCCATGGCGGCAAGGGCTGGGGCGCCGGCAAGCTCCTCAAGGATTTCGAGCAAAATCTTTGGGCAACCGGCGGGGGCGAAAGAAAACTCTACGACCTCGCAAGACCGCTGCGTCTCATCGAAACCAAGGTCAGCCCCGCCTGGGTCGACTACAACGGCCACATGACTGAGCATCGCTATCTGCAGGTGTTCGGCGATACCTCCGATGCGCTGCTGCGCCTCATCGGCGTCGACTTTGACTATGTCGAGCGTGGCCACAGCTACTACACGGTCGAAACCCATATCCGTCACATCGGCGAAGCCAAGCTCGGCCAGGCAATCCATTCGACCTGCCAGCTCCTGTCCGCCGATGAGAAGCGGCTGCATCTGTTCCACACGGTCCACGACACGGCGACGGGCGACGTTGTTGCCACCGCCGAACACATGCTGCTGCATGTCGATGCCAAGGCAGGCAAAGCCGCTCCCGCGCCGGAGGAGGTGCTGAGCAAAATAAGGCTGATCGCCGAGGCGCATGCGAAACTGCCCCTGCCGGACGGTATTGGGCGCCATGTCGGACAAAAGCGCTAGGAGGAAGCGAAAATGAATTTCGGGCTCAACGAAGAACAGGAAATGATCGTCAAGACAGTCCGTGACTTCGTCGAGACGGAAATCTATCCGCATGAGAACGAGGTTGATCGCACCGGCATCGTGCCGCCGGAGCTCGGAGAGGAAATCCGGCGCAAATGCATCGATCTCGGCTTCTATGCCTGCAATTTTCCCGAAGAGGTCGGCGGCGCAGGGCTCGACCACACTACCTTTACCCTCGTCGAGCGCGAACTCGGCCGCGGTTCGATGGCGCTGACCGTCTTCTTCGGCCGCCCCTCCGGAATTCTGATGGCCTGCGAAGGCGAGCAGCGCGAGAAATATCTGCTGCCGGCCGTGCGCGGCGAAAAGGTCGACGCGCTGGCCATTACCGAGCCCGATGCCGGCTCGGACATGCGCGGCATGAAATGCGCCGCGCGGCAGGATGGTGGCGACTTCATTCTCAACGGCACCAAGCATTTCATCTCGCACGCCGATGTCGCCGATTTCGTTATCGTCTTTGCTGCCACCGGCGAGGAAGAAACACCGAAGGGCATCAAGAAGAAGATCACGGCTTTTCTGGTCGATCGCGGCACGCCGGGCTTCGAGATCCTCAAAGGTTATGAATCGCTATCCCATCGCGGCTACCACAACTCCGTTCTGAATTTCACGGATTGCCGCCTTCCCAAATCCCAAGTGCTCGGCGACGTGCATCGCGGCTTCGATATCGCCAATGAATGGTTGTACGGCACGCGCCTGACGGTCGCGGCCACCTGCGTCGGACGGGCTCGTCGTGTCTTCGATCTGGCTCTGCCCTATGCGGCGGAGCGCAAGCAGTTCGGCCGGCCGATCGGCGCCAATCAGGGCGTATCATTCAAGCTTGCCGACATGATCACCGAGATCGACGCCGCCGACCTGTTGACGTTGTCTGCCGCCTGGCGGCTCGACGCGGGCCTTTCCGCCAATCGCGAGGTTGCCTCGGCCAAACTTTATGCCTCGGAAATGCTGGCCCGCGTCACCGACGAAGCGATCCAGATCTTCGGCGGCATGGGACTGATGGACGATCTGCCGCTTGCCCGCTTCTGGCGCGATGCGCGCGTCGAGCGCATCTGGGACGGAACCTCGGAAATCCAGCGGCATATCATCAGCCGCGATCTGCTGCGGCCATTCGGAGCCTGACCGGATGACACAACGCTCGCTCGACCGCCTGATCAGACCGCAAACAATCGCCGTCTTCGGCGGCCGCGAGGCGCGCCGGGTCATCGAACAATGTGACCGGATGGGATTTTCCGGCGACATCTGGCCGGTGCACCCGACGCTGGAAAGCGTGCTCGGCCGCCGTTGCTATCGATCGGTGGAAGAACTGCCGTCAGCCCCGGATGCCGCCTTCGTCGGCGTCAACCGGCTGCTGACCGTCGATATCGTCCGCGCGCTTTCCGCCAGAGGCGCCGGTGGTGCCGTCTGCTATGCCTCAGGCTTCAGCGAAGCAGTTGCCGAACTGGCTGATGGTATCAAGCTGCAGGAAGCCTTGGTCAACGCGGCCGGCGACATGCCGATCGTCGGGCCGAACTGCTATGGCGTGATCAACGGGCTGGACGGCGCCCTGCTCTGGCCCGACCAGCATGGAATGGTACGTGTGGAAAGCGGCGTCGCCATTCTCACGCAATCCTCCAACATCGCCATCAATCTCAGCATGCAACAGCGCGGCCTGCCGCTCGCCTATCTGATGACGGCCGGCAATCAGGCACAGATCGGACTATCGGATTTGGCTCTCGCCGTCCTCGAGGACCCGCGCGTCACGGCGATCGGCCTGCACATCGAAGGCTTCGGCAGCGTCCAGGCCCTGCAAAAACTTGCCACGCGCGCCCGTGAATTGCGCAAGCCCGTTGTCGCGCTGAAAGTCGGCAAGTCCGAACAGGCACAGCGCGCCGCCGTTTCCCATACGGCCTCGCTTGCCGGCAGCGACGCCGTCGCCGATGCGGTTCTCGCCCGTCTCGGCATCGGCCGCGTCGCTACGCTGCCGGAAATGATCGAAACGCTGAAGCTACTGCATGTCACCGGCCCACTGACAAGCAATGCGATCTCGTCCATGAGCTGCTCCGGCGGCGAGGCTTCGCTGATGGCCGATGCCGCCACCGGCCGGGCCGTGGATTTCCGCGCCCTGAAGCCGGAGCAACTGCCCGCCTTGCGGCGCAGCCTCGGCGAGATGGTCACCCTCTCGAATCCGCTCGACTATCACACCTTCGTCTGGGGCGATCTCGATCGTCAGACGGAAGCCTTCACCGCCATGTTCGAAGGCGGCTACGCGCTCAATCTCATTGTCCTCGATTTCCCGCGGAACGATCGCTGCGATGGCGCGGACTGGATGACGACGGTTGCCGCCATCTCTGCGGCCGCGAAACAGACTGGTGCCCGCGCCGGGGTTCTCGCGACACTACCGGAAAACATGCCCGAAACCGTTGCCTTGCAGCTGATCGAAGACGGCATCGTGCCCCTTTGCGGCATCAGCGAAACCATTGCAGCGGCCGAAATTGCGAGCCGGATCGAGGCGGCATGGCGCGCTCCGCCACCGCTGCCACTGCTCGATGCTGCCTTGGCCGGAGGCGAGATCGAAACCTTGAACGAGGCGGTCGCCAAGGCGGAGCTAGCCGCCTTTGGACTTACCGTTCCCGTCGGAGCGACAGCAGCCAGTCCGGGTGAGGCCGCAGAACAGGCAGAACGCCTCGGCTTTCCCGTCGCCCTGAAAGCGTTGGGCGTCGAACATAAGTCGGAGGCCGGCGCTGTCGTTCTCAACCTTAGGGATATGGAGGCTGTACGAAACGCTGCTCACGGAATGGCGCATGTCGCCTCCGGTTACCTGATCGAGCGGATGATTGAACGTCCCGTCGTCGAGCTGATCGTCGGAGCCGTGCGTGACCCCGCCCTCGGACTGGCTTTGACGGTCGGTGCGGGGGGAATCCTGGTTGAATTGCTTGAAGATTCCGTCATTTTGGCTCTTCCAGTGACGAGAATGGACGTTCTGGAGGCCATTTCACGACTGAAAGTCAGAAAACTGATCGAAGGGTATCGCGGCGGCGCGAGAGGCAACCTCGATTTAGTTGTCGATGCCGTCGTATCAACGGCAGAATATGTCGTAAAACACGCCGCGCGGCTCGAAGAACTAGACATTAATCCGTTGATGGTTTTGCCAGGCAATCGTGGCGTCGTTGCCGCAGACGCCCTCATCCGGCGAAGGAGGTAGCGGAAGTTGCACAGCCCCATTCGTGTTCGACGCGACAACGGTATTCTGGAGGTCATTATCGACCGGCCGAAGGCGAACGCCATCGACCTTGCGACCAGCCGTGAGATGGGCGTAATCTTCCGCGACTTTCGCGACGACCCCGAACTGCGCGTGGCGATCATATCCGGTGCGGGCGAAAAATTCTTTTCGGCCGGTTGGGATTTGAAGGCCGCTGCTGCCGGCGATGCGGTCGATGGTGACTATGGCGTCGGCGGTTTCGGCGGCCTGCAGGAACTTCGCGATCTCAACAAGCCGGTGATCTGCGCCGTCAATGGCATCTGTTGCGGCGGCGGTCTGGAGATCGCCCTTTCCACCGACCTGATCATCGCCGTCGAACACGCAACCTTCGCCCTTCCGGAAATCCGCTCGGGAACGGTCGCGGATGCCGCATCAATCAAATTGCCGAAGCGCATCCCCTATCACATTGCAATGGACATGCTCCTGACCGGCCGCTGGCTCGATGTCGTCGAGGCGCATCGCTGGGGCTTCGTCAACGAGATCGTCGCTGCGGACAAGTTGATGGATCGGGCATGGGAGCTCGCCCGCCTTTTAGAAAGCGGCCCGCCGCTCGTCTACGCCGCCATCAAGGAAATCGTCCGCGAAGCCGAGGGAACGACCTTTCAAACTGCCATGAACAAAATCACCAAAAGGCAGTTTGCGACCGTCGATGCCCTCTATTCGAGCGAGGACCAGTTGGAAGGCGCAAGGGCTTTCGCGGAAAAGCGAGCCCCAATCTGGAAAGGAAAATGAGAAAACGGTAGCAACCGTGTGATTTTCCTGCATGATCGCGGGCAACCAAGCTTCAAGCGGAAGAGGAAACCGCTTCTCGAAGCCCAGCCCGAGAATTCTATCAACACATCAAAAAGAAGGAACTGGGGAATGAGCGATTATACGAAACACCTCGCAAGCCGCGTGACCTCGGGTGGGCTCAGCCGCCGCGAATTCATGGGACGCGCCATGGCAGCCGGCATGACATTGGCCCTTGCCGACGCGCTTTTCACCGAAAGCGCGATGGCGGCAGAGCCGAAGCATGGCGGCCATCTGAAACTCGGCCTTGAAGGCGGTGCCGCCACCGACAGCAAGGATCCGGCAAAATTCCTGTCGCAGTTCATGTTCTGTATCGGCCGTTGCTGGGGCGACATGCTGGTCGAATCCGACCCGCTCACCGGCGCCGCCGTGCCGTCGCTTGCCGAATCCTGGGAGCCATCGAAGGACGCCGTCACCTGGACCTTCAAGATCCGCAAGGGCGTGAAATTCCACAATGGCAAGGACCTGACGATCGACGACGTCGTCGCTACCCTGAAGCGCCATACCGACAGCAAGTCGGAATCGGGCGCCCTCGGCGTCATGAAGTCGATCAAGGAAATCAAGGCCGATGGCGACAACCTCGTCCTGACGCTGACCGAAGGCAACGCCGACATGCCGTTGCTCCTGACTGACTATCATCTCGTCATCCAGCCGAACGGCGGCAACGACGACCCCTTCGCCTCGATCGGCACCGGCCCCTACAAGCTCGTCACCTTTGAGGCCGGCGTGCGCGCCACACTGGAGAAGAACAAGGACGACTGGCGCAAGGATCGCGGCTATGTCGACTCTATCGAAATCATTGGCATGAACGATGCGACGGCACGTATCGCCGCGCTGTCGTCGGGCCAGGTGCATTACATCAACCGCGTCGACCCGAAGACCGTCGACCTGCTGAAGCGCGCGCCGAATGTCGAAATCCTGGCGACCGCCGGCCGCGGGCATTACGTGTTCATCATGCATTGCAACACGGCACCGTTCGACAATAACGACCTCCGCCTGGCGCTGAAATACGCCATGGACCGCGAAACCATGGTCAAGAAGATCCTCGGCGGCTACGGCAAGGTCGGCAACGACTTCCCGATCAACAGCACCTATGCCCTCTTCCCGGAAGGCATCGAGCAGCGCGCTTACGATCCCGACAAGGCTTCCTTCCACTACAAGAAGTCCGGCCACAGCGGCTCCGTCCTGCTGCGCACTTCCGAAGTCGCCTTCCCCGGCGCTGTCGACGCCGCCGTCCTCTACCAGGAAAGTTGCAAGAAGGCGGGCATCAACATCGAGGTCAAGCGCGAGCCGGGTGACGGCTACTGGACCAACGTCTGGAACGTCCAGCCCTTCTCCACCTCCTATTGGGGCGGCCGTCCGACACAGGACCAGATGTATTCCACCGCCTATATCTCGACGGCCGACTGGAACGACACACGCTTCCTGCGCCCGGACTTCGACAAGCTTCTGCTTCAGGCTCGTTCGGAACTGGACGAGACCAAGCGCAAGGAGCTCTATCGCGCCATGGCGATGATGGTGCGCGATGAAGGCGGCGTTATCCTGCCGATGTTCAACGACTTCGTGAACGCCTCCACCAAGCAGGTGAAGGGCTACGTCCACGATATCGGCAACGATATGTCGAACGGCTACGTCGCGACCCGCGTCTGGCTGGACGCCTGATGCTCGAAGCTGGGCGGAAACGCCCTCATCTCTAACGGAACCGGGATCGCGGAACCCCTCCGCGGTCCTCCTGACGTTTCTGCGCGAGGCACCCATCATGTCCAATCCACCACCCAGCACGGTGCTGCCCGGCTTGAGGTTCAAACAGCGTTTCCCGCTATTGTCCCTTATCGTCGAGCGCTGCGTGCTCAGCCTCGTCCTGCTTTTTGCCGTCTCGATCCTGATCTTCGGCGGCCTTGAAGCTTTGCCGGGCGATTTCGCGACGACCTATCTCGGCCAGTCGGCGACGCCACAGGCGGTCGCCAACATCCGCGCCGATCTCGGTCTCAACCGGCCGATCACGACACGCTATGTCGAATGGCTCGGCAACGCCGTTCATGGCGATTTTGGCACCTCCTGGGCCAGCAAAAATTCCGTCAGCGAGCAGATCGGCAAGCGTCTCGGCAATTCGCTCTTCCTGGCCGCCTTCGCGGCGTTGATTTCCGTGCCGCTCGCCGTTGGGCTCGGCATGCTGGCCGTGCATTTCCGAAATCGATTGCCCGACAAGATCATCAACGTGATCTCGCTGGCGGCGATTTCGTTGCCGGAGTTCTTCATCGGCTATCTGCTCATTCTGTTTTTCGGTGTGAAATTCGGAATCGCGACCTTTCCCGCGACCGTCTATGACGGCATGGATTTCCTCGATCGGCTGAAGGCCATCGCATTGCCGACGGCGACGCTAGTCCTCGTCGTTCTCGCCCACATGATGCGTATGACGCGGGCCGCGATCCTCTCGGTGATGTCGTCAGCCTATATGGAAACGGCGGAACTGAAGGGTCTCAGCGCCTTCCGTTCGATCGTCAAGCATGCCGCCCCCAATGCGCTGGCGCCGATCATCAACGTCGTCGCACTGAACCTTGCCTATCTCATCGTCGGCGTCGTCGTGGTCGAGGTGGTCTTCGTCTATCCCGGCATGGGCCAGTACATGGTCGATGCAGTCACCGTTCGCGACATGCCGGTGGTTCAGGCCTGCGGGCTGATCTTCGCCGCCGTCTACATCCTGCTCAACATGATCGCCGATATCCTGGCGATCGTTGCCAACCCACGACTGAGGCATCCGCGATGAGATTGAGAGACATCCCCATCACCGCCTGGGTCGGCATGGCAGGCATCCTGCTCGCCTTCATCTGTGCCATCTTCGCTCCCTGGATCGCGCCTTATGGCGAGACAGAAGTCGTCGGCAATGTCTGGCAGGTGGCCGACGCGCAGTATTTCTTCGGCCTCGACAATCTCGGTCGCGACATCCTCTCGCGGCTGATCTATGGCGCCCGCACAACGCTGTTCGTAGCGCTCGCCGCAACGATCATCTCGTTCTCGCTCGGCATTATCCTCAGCTTCACCGCCGCTGTTTCGCGCGGATTGATCGACGCGGTCTTCTCGCGGTTCAACGATCTGATGATGTCGATCCCGACGCTGATCTTCGCGCTCGTGGTGCTGGCGGTGCTGCCGCAGAACCTGATCGTGCTCATCCTGGTCATGGCGATCCTCGATTCCACCCGCGTCTATCGCCTCGGCCGCGCCGTGGCGCTGGATGTGGCGGTGATGGAATTCGTCGAAGCTGCCAAGCTGCGCGGCGAAGGCAAGATCTGGATCATCTTCCGCGAGATCCTGCCGAACACGCTTTCGCCCTTGCTGGCGGAATTCGGCCTGCGCTTTGCCTTTTCGATCCTCTTCCTGTCGACGCTCTCCTTCCTCGGGCTCGGCATCCAGCCGCCGTCGGCCGACTGGGGCGGCATGGTCAAAGATAACAAGGACGGCATCATCTTCGGCATTTCCGCCGCTCTCGTGCCGGGCTCCGCGATTGCGGCGCTGGCAGTCTGTGTCAATCTGGTGGTCGACTGGCTCTTGAAGCGCACCTCCAGCCTCAAGGGAGGGCGTGGCGATGCCTGAGCTACTTTCCGTTCGCGATCTCAAGATCGAAGCAACCAGCTACCCACCCGGCGAGCCGCCGAAGCGCGTTACCATCGTCGACCGCGTCTCCTTCGACCTGAAAAAGGGTAAGGTGCTCGGCCTGATCGGCGAGTCCGGCGCCGGCAAATCCACCATCGGCCTTTCGGCACTCGCCTATGGCCGTGGCGGCGCCGAGATCACCGGCGGCCAAGTACTGCTCGACGGCGTTGATATTCTCCCCTTGGGGAAATCGGGCATCCGCAAGATCCGCGGCGCCCGCGTCTGCTACGTCGCGCAGTCGGCTGCGGCTGCCTTCAACCCCGCCCACAAGCTCGGCGAACAGGTGATCGAAGCCTCCGTCAAGCATGGACTGATGACGAAGGACGAAGCGAAGAAGCGCGCACTCTACCTGTTCCAAGTGCTTGGCCTGCCCAATCCGGAGACCTTCGGCGACCGTTTCCCGCATCAGGTCTCAGGCGGCCAGCTTCAGCGCGCCATGACGGCGATGGCGCTCTGTTCCAACCCGGAGCTGATCGTCTTCGACGAGCCGACGACAGCGCTCGACGTGACGACGCAGATCGATGTGCTGGCAGCGATCAAGCATGCCATAGAGGAAACGCATACGGCGGCGCTCTACATCACCCACGACCTTGCCGTCGTCGCGCAGATCTCCGACGACATCATGGTGCTGCGCTATGGCAAGACGGTCGAATACGGCACTGTCCAGCAGATCATCGAGGCACCGCGGGAAGACTATACCCGCGCGCTTGTCAATGTCCGCCAGACGGCGCGCGAAGAGGCGAAGGATCAGTCCGACACGCTTCTGAAGGTCGAAAATATCAGTGCGCAATACTCGAATGGTTTCAAGGTGTTGCACGACGTTTCTCTCCATGTGCCGAAAGGCCAAACACTGGCGATCGTCGGAGAATCCGGTTCCGGCAAGTCGACGCTTGCCCGCGTCATCACCGGCTTGCTGCCGCCCAGCGACGGCGGAATTTCCTTCGCTGGCAAGCCGCTGACGCCTGCGCTGAAAAACCGTGCGCGTGACGAGCTGCGGCGTATCCAGCTGATCTACCAGATGGCCGATACCGCCATGAACCCGCGCCAGACCGTGCGCGATATCATCGGCCGTCCCCTCTCCTTTTATTATGGCCTGCGCGGCGCGGCGAAGACGGCGCGGGTGAAGGAGCTGCTCGAGCAGATCGAGATGAGCAACGGCTTCATCGACCGTTATCCGGCCGAGCTTTCGGGCGGCCAGAAGCAGCGTGTCGCCATCGCCCGGGCGCTTGCCGCCAAGCCGGAGCTCATCCTCTGCGACGAGCCCACCTCGGCGCTCGATCCGCTCGTCGCCGAAGGCATCCTGAAGCTGCTTATGCGGCTGCAGGCGGAGGCCCAGCTCTCCTATATCTTCATCACCCATGACATTGCCATCGTCCGTGCCATCGCAGACAGCGTCGCGGTCATGCATCGCGGCAAGCTCGTGCGCTTCGGGCCAAAATCGAAGGTGCTGTCCCCGCCTTTCGATGACTACACGGATCTGCTTTTGAAATCGGTCCCGGAAATGGAGATCGGCTGGCTGGAGCGCGTGCTGACGACGCGGAAGATGGAGAGCGCCGGAAATTGATGGCTCGGCATCTCAAGGCTCGGTGGTTCAGTATCTGCTCGCTTTCATGCCGATAGAAGACTCAGCGCATCAGGCGTGCGCTGATTTCATTCGGAGCTCAAATGCTGGTCCGGATCGAGGGCCTCGTTTCGATAATCGGTGTCGTCAATACTCTGTCGGCACCGCATATACTTCGGCGGATGGGTCCGCGAGGAACGAGCGTACCGTCGGCGGCAGCTGCCGTG
>NZ_AJVM01000047.1:0-51064 GCF_000281735.1 Rhizobium sp. AP16
CGGCAGCCGCCGTCAGCGCGTGCAGGTCCAGCCGATCGCGCAGCTCGAACTGAAGACCGGCGCCTGGGCACCGGCGCAAGCCCTGTGGATGAACGCCATCGGCAAGGTTCGTCTTTCCTTTGACGAAGCCGCCGTCTTCGATCCTTACGATCAGAACCGCTCGACCGGCTCCTTTATCCTGATCGATCCGGACAGCAACAACACGATCGCCGGCGGCATGATCACCGGCAAGCGCACCGATCTCGGCGGCATCCACAAAGAGGGCCAGCGCGTTCTCCTGTCGCTGCCGGCAGATCTTGCCGACCAGATCATGGCCAGCGAACTCTTCGCCAGCCGCCGCGACGAGACGGAAGTCCGCCGCGTCACCGCTGCGCAGGCTGCGGACATATGGGCGAACGCGGCAAGCGACATCTGATCCAGATCGGATCGACGACAAAAGGGGCCTCACGGCCCCTTTTTCATGCGCTTGCGGCACCCGGCAGGGCGTCGCAGCTTTTTGCAAAAAGCCGCTCGCTCAGAAAGTCGACGAAGACGCGGACCTTTGGCGACAAATGACGGTTCGACGGCCAGAGCAAATGAAAATGGCCAGGCCCATCGATATGATCATCAAGTACCGTGCGTAACTTGCCCTCGGCGAGCGGACTGCGCGCGAGGAAATCCGGCATGCACCCGATGCCGAGGCCGCTGATGACGGCGCCGCGCAGGGCCTCCATGTTGTTGCAGGACAGAGCAGTTTTCATGTGCAATTCCAGCCCGCCATCGGGCAGGTTCAAGGGCCAGTTCTGCAGCTTGCCGCTGTTGGGGAAACGAAACCGGATCGCCAGATGATCGTCAAGCGCGCGCGGGCAATCCGGGACGCCATGGCGCTCGAGATAAGCGGGGGCAGCACAGAGCAGCATCTGGAACGGCCGCAAGGTGCGCGACATCAGCCGCGAGTCCGGCAAATCCCCGCTGCGGATCGCGACATCGACGCCTTCTTCGATCATATCGACGATGCGATCATTGAAATCGATGTCGAGTTCGACCTCGGGGTAGCGGACAACGAACTCCGGCAGTACCGGCAGCAGGAAATGGTAGCTGACAATGGGCACGCTGACGCGCAGCCGACCGCGCGGCACGGCCACCGCCTGGGCAAGCGAAGCCTGCGCATCCTCGAGATCGTCCAGCACCCGCCGGCAGCGCTCGTGGAAAAGACGCCCCTCCTCGGTCAGGCGAATGCTGCGGGTCGAGCGCTGCATCAATCGCACGCCGAGCTGCCGTTCGAGATTGGTCACCGCCTTGCCGACGGCCGAGGCCGAAAGACCGAGCACACGCCCGGCGGCGGCGAAGCTGCCGAGATCGGCGCTTCGAACAAAGGCATTGAGGCCACTTAGCCGATCCATCCTCATTTCCATTCGATCGTTTTCTTCCAGTATATATGGAAACTTAGACCTATTTTCAGTCGATTGCATCAAAACTATCTTGGTCGAGTGTTCCGATGTTCCCGCAGATGATGACGACCGTCCTTGAAGGCGGTTCGTGCTCCCAAGTCGTCCGTAGGGTCCCTTTTGCTCAAATTCAGCGGATATCCCGATGCATCCCGACAAGACAAAGGCCGCAAGCCCGGCCGAGAAATTCTTTGTTCTGATCGCCGTGTGCTGCGCCGCCGCCGCCATGCCCCTCACCTTCACTGGCCCCGCTGTCGCCTTGCCGGCGATCAGCCGGACGCTCGGCGGCAGTCCGATCGCGCTCAACTGGGTCACCAATGCCTTCATGCTGACCTTCGGCAGCAGCCTGATGGCAGCCGGCGCGCTTGCCGACAGTTTCGGACGCAAGCGCATTTTCCTCTTGGGGCTCGGCGGCTTTGCCCTGTTCTCGGCGGGACTGGCCTTCGTCAACAATATCGTCTGGTTCGATATCCTGAGGGCCTTGCAGGGCATGGGAGCGGCGGCCGCTTTTTCCGGCGGCATGGCGTCGCTTGCACAGGAGTTCGACGGCACGGCGCGCATGCGCGCCTTCAGCGTCGTCGGCTCGAGTTTCGGTGTGGGGCTCGCTTTCGGGCCGATCGCCTCCGGCCTGATGATCGAGGCCTTCGGCTGGCCGGCGATCTTCATTCTCGTCGTCATCCTCGCCGTCCTGGCCTTTGGTCTCGGCGCACGCTTCCTGACCGAATCCAGAGACCCGGACGCCGCCAGTCTCGACTGGCCTGGCGCCCTCAGTTTCACGCTCGCCCTGACGCTATTCACCTACGGCGTCCTTCGCGCGCCGGAAAACGGCTGGGGCGACCCGTTGGTCATTGTCCTGCTGGTGGGTGCTGCCTTGCTCTTCCTGGCCTTCGGCATCATCGAACGCGTCGTGAAACGGCCGATGCTGGATCTCACCCTGTTCCGTTATCCGCGCTTTGTCGGTGTGCAGCTGCTGGCGGCGGCCCCCGCCTATGCCTTCGTCGTGCTGCTCATCCTTTTGCCGGTCCGCTTCGTCGGCATCGAGGGCATGAGCGAGATCGCCGCTGGCCGCATGATGGTCGCCCTGTCGGCGCCGCTTCTCATTCTGCCGATCGTTGCCGGCCTGCTGACACGATGGTTTACGGCAGCCACGATTTGCGGCGCGGGACTTATTATCTCCGCCATGGGCTTGTTCTGGCTCAGCTATCTCACCACGGGATCGGCACCGGCGGCATTGATCGGCCCGCTGCTGACGATCGGCATTGGCATCAGCCTGCCTTGGGGGCTGATGGACGGACTTGCCGTCAGCGTCGTCCCGAAAGAACGCGCCGGCATGGCGACGGGCATCTTCAGCACCACCCGCGTTGCCGGCGAAGGCGTTGCACTGGCCGTCGTCAGCGCCATCCTTTCCTCTTTCATCCAGTCAAAACTCGGCGCAGCAGCGGGGGACCATGCATCTTTCGCAGCGCAGCGGCTGGTTACGGGCAATCTCCTCGATGCAGTATCCAGTGTGCCTGCAATCGGGCATGCCACGTTGATCCAGGGCTATAGCGACGCCTTTAGCGAGCTGTTGTGGCTCCTGACGGCAATCACGGCTCTCACGGCAATCGTCGTCTTCACCTTTCTCGGTCGTCGCAATGCTGAAGAGAGCGCCATGGAAACAGGGACGCCAGGGCCGGAAAACAATGACGAGGTACTTGACACATCCAGCGCCTGACGTTGCTTCTACATCCAAGGCGGGTTGGCGCGAGAATGCCCACCCGCCGTACATCGCCTCGCAGGTGCGGGCTAGATCAGGAGACGAACGGACTTTGGACCGCAAGAGGACATCAACGCGCTCGCAACCGACACTGAATCACGCCTCAATCTCGTCCGAACCCTGATAATCGGGCTAACAAGCTGAAACCATGGGTAAAAACCACCTCTTTCTTGCCATATCCGCTACAGAATATTTCGCGGACACACAAAATGTGTGCGATGCGGGATATTGAACGAGGCCACGAAAGCGTTCCGAGACTGGTGTTCCCGCGCACGGCTGCTATATGACATCCCTATGATAACAGAGCGCTTTTTGAAGATTGTTGCTTGGGGCTATATCGCGGCACTGGTTGCCGTGACCTTCGCGCATCTCAATTGGCAGGCCGAGTTTGGCAATCCCTTCAATCTGTATCGAGCAGTCGCCCTCTGTCTTGCCGGCATGCTGGCACGGCTGGCCTATCCGCAATCGCCCTCCTTCACCTGCCTGCTGATGATCGCCAGCGTCTCGGCGCTCTGCTTCTCGCATTTCCTGGTGAACGGCAATTACGGGTCGCCCATGGACCTCATTGTCGCCATGACCGGCGGGCTCTGGGGTCTCGCAATCGGCGCCATGCTCAGCAGGCTGATATCGCCGACCTCAAAGCGAACGGCGCTGTATTAAGCCAAGGCCCTTCAGTCACCATCGGATGTTGATGCCCGTTTATCGACGTTGGCAAAGGCGTGCGTTGCGTTTGGGCTCAGCATGCCGCAGCTTTCAAACAGCGACACTCGACGGGTCGTCAATCGCCCTTTCAGGCGTCAATCTCCCACTTCCTACTCCGAATTGATCATTATGCAGCCAATATTATGGCTGACTTACTATCTATGTTTGTAAATGTGTCTTTCATGCAACTGGAAATGAAAAATCACGAAAACGTCATTCTGAGAAAAATATATCATATAACTTTACAGGAATTCGTCTCTAATAGCGAACAGAAGCGGGTGGGGCCCGTTTCTCCCGAGTCGGGGTTTTTAACAGGGATAGGGTCAGGCACGTCGATTTTTCGGCGCGATAGCCTATGCCCAATCTATATTGGATTGGAGTTTTTATGAACATCAAGAGCCTTCTTCTCGGCTCCGCTGCTGCCCTCGCAGTAGTTTCCGGCGCTCACGCTGCTGACGCTATTGTTGCTGCTGAGCCTGAGCCGCTCGAATATGTTCGCATCTGCGACGCATACGGCAACGGTTACTTTTTCATTCCCGGCACCGAAACCTGCCTGAAGATCGGCGGCTATGTCCGTACCGAAGGCAAGTGGTACAATGCCTACAACCCGGCTGACCGTTACGGTACGCTGTGGCACACCCGCGCTCATCTGACCGTCGATACCGCCACCGACACCGAATACGGCCCGCTGAAGACGGCTACTGTTCTGCGTTGGGACTGGCAGGATGGCGGTTCGACCACCACCAAGCTGATCGCCGCCAATATCAGCCTTGCTGGCTTCACCGTTGGTAAGCTCGATTCGGCCTACAACCTGTACGCAGGCTATGCCGGCGGCGTCATCAACGACGACGTTGTCTATGACGGCCCGTACGAACTCAACCAGATCACCTACAACTACGACGCCGGCAACGGCTTCACGGCTGTGATCTCGCTCGAAGACAGCAACTCCGGCACTGGCGCCACGGGCGTTAACGGCGAAGACAGCTCGGATCACTACGCTCCGGACGTTGTCGCCGGTCTCGGTTACAAGGCTGGCAACTTCGGCTTCAAGGTCGTTGGTGGCTATGACTCCATCGTCGAAGAAGGCGCAGTCAAGGCTCGTATCGATGGCGACTTCGGCGTCTTCAAGGCCTTCTTGATGGGCGGCTGGAACACCGACGGCGACAAGCTGAACAAGTATGCCAGCTCGAACGGTGCTGGCCCGGCCAAGGGTATCGGCTGGGGCGACTGGGCAGTTTGGGGCGGCGTGACCGTTCCGATCAACGACAAGCTGCAGGCAAACGCTCAGGTTGCCTACACCGACTCGAAGATCTTCGCAGCGACCGCGAACGTCAAGTTCAACCCGGTCAAGAACCTGCAGATCACGCCGGAAGTATCCTACACCAACTGGGACTCCATCAATCAGGACCAGTGGGCTGGCGTTCTGCGCTTCCAGCGTACTTTCTAAGACCTCGTTTTTCGAGATCTGATTAGACTTGACCCCTGATCGGATGGGGACTGGTCCTGCTTCCAGCGAAGCGGGGCCGGTCTTTCTGATCTGGGGTTCGTATTTTTGCTACTGCCGCCAAATTGGGAGCTGGATCGAGCACTCGCGATCAATTCCCAAGCTATCAACGGCATCGACAAGCCATATTTTTTGTCGTAGAGACACCGCATGTCGTTCACCTACGCAAACGCCTCGCGATTTTATTCGTACCGCTGCTCTCAGCGGAGGCGGGCCTGTGCGTAGATAAAACTGACGCAATAAAAGACCCGAACAGCCGCTAGTCTACCTGGCGGCTTTTTTTGTCGCCACGGTATGACCCCAAAAGGAACCGATACCGTGTTGAATTCCACTGATGATCTGCGAATTATCGAAATTACCGCGCTCACGCCGCCCGCTCGCATTATAGACGAGATCCCGCGAGACGCAGCGGTTACCTCGGCCGTGACGGGCGCACGCAGCGCCGTACACAACATCCTGCACAATGACGATGATCGCTTGATCGTCGTGATAGGCCCCTGCTCTATCCACGACCCCATCGCCGCGCGCGACTACGCGGCTCGGCTGATGGAACAGCGCGGCCGCTTCGCCGACGACCTTGAAATCATCATGCGGGTCTATTTCGAAAAGCCGCGCACCACGGTCGGCTGGAAGGGCCTCATCAACGATCCGCATCTCGACGGAAGCTACCGTATCGAAGAAGGGCTGCGCCTTGCCAGGCAGCTCCTCGTCGACGTCAACGAGATCGGGCTGCCGGCCGGTTGCGAATTCCTCGACACCATCACACCGCAATACATCGCCGACCTCGTAAGCTGGGGTGCGATCGGCGCGAGGACGACCGAGAGCCAGGTACATCGCGAACTGGCTTCAGGTCTCTCCTGCCCGATCGGGTTCAAGAACGGCACGAATGGCGACACGAGGATCGCGCTCGATGCGATCATGGCGGCGTCGCAGCCGCATCATTTCCCCGCCGTCACCAAGGACGGCCTTGCCGCCATCGCCTCGACGCGCGGCAACGACGACGGCCATATCATCCTGCGCGGCGGCAAGCAGCCCAACTATGATGCCGCCAGCGTGCAGGCCGTGTCGGAGCTGGCTTCCAAGCTTGGGCTCGATCCGCAGATCATCATCGATGCCAGCCACGCCAACAGCAACAAGAACCCGGAAAACCAGCCGGCGGTGGTCAGCGCCGTCGCCGCGCAGGTATCTGCCGGCGACCACCGCATCAAGGGCATGATGATGGAAAGCAATATCGTCGGCGGTCGGCAGGACCTCGTTCCCGGCAAGGCCCTGGTCTATGGCCAGAGCATCACCGACGGCTGCATCGATTGGCCGACCTCCGTTCGTACGCTGGAGGAACTGGCGCGGGCTGCCCAGGCAAGACGCCGGATGTCTCGCCAATAACAGGATCACGGATCGTTCACAGGCAGACCCTGTGAACGATCTCAGTGCGTCATACTCGCTTGGATCAGGATTCGCTGCGGCTGACGATCAGTCGCAGCGAACCCTCAAACGCCGGCTGTGTCCGCAAATGCCCGTGTTTGGCATCCCAGGTGCCGTCTTTTAGATCGCGGCTGAGATCGGTAACGAACCGCTCGCCAACGGAGGGATCGACGAAGCTCCAGGCCGAATTGGCAAGGCGCGCGCCCGGCTCCAGCAGCCGCTCCGGCCGTCCGTAATAGGCCTCGCTGAAGCCATCGGTGCAGTTCAATGGGATCGGAACGGGGATGATCTCCGCATTGCCGCCCAGCCCTTCGCTGATGGCCGCCATTAGCGGATAACGGCGTGCCTCCACCGCGATCGTCTCCGGCGCATAGTCAACCAGCCAGCATCGGTCCAACTCGTTCGGATCACAGGTGAGGATGAGGACGGGACCGCGCGTCACCCGCCGCATTTCCGCAAGACCACCTACAAGATCGGACCACTGATGCACGGTGAAGGTCGCCATGCTCGCGTCGAAACTGTCATCCGCGAAAGGCAGCTTTTCGGCCGTGGCGTCGATGGCAGCAGGCAGATGCGCCGGCCGCTGCGCCCGCATCGACGCCGACGGCTCCACGGCCGTGATCTCGCGATCGACGGGCTCATAGGAGCCGGCACCCGCACCGACATTGAGGACGCTACGGGCATCGCTCAATGCAGCGCGGATAAATTCGGCGATCTGCGGATCGGGCTGGCGGTAGTTTATATAGTTCGTGCCAATCACACCGTAATTTGCGTCACCGGCGCTACCGTCTTTGTGTCTGTTGGTCATCGAAGTCTTCATCCTCTTCGCCTGGTGGCATGGGGAAGTGACGTTGCCTGGCTCAAGCACAGCTTTGCCATCGCTGGAAGCGCTCCCGCATTCCACACTTCATTGTTCCCTTAACGGGAGATCTTCTGTTTGCGGCGGGAGAAAACATCATGGCATGCAGGAAGAAAATCGATATGATCGAACAAGCATTGTTCGGAAAACTCACATGGCTCGTCGTATTCCCTCCCTCAACGCATTGCGTGCCTTCGAAGCCGCCGGCCGGCATGGTCGGATGACCCTTGCAGCCGACGAGCTGAACGTGACGCATAGCGCCGTCAGTCGCCAGATCCAGCATCTCGAGGATGTGTTGGGCGGGCCGTTATTCGAGGGACCGAAGAACAGGTTGCGATTGACGGAAGCGGGCTCGACCTTGCTAGCGGGCCTGACTTCCGCCTTCGATCAGATCGACATGTCGGTGCGGTCGGTTGCCGATGCCGAAGACGGATCGCTCGACGTCTCCTGCCCCGGCACCTTCACCATGCGCTGGCTGATCCCGCGGCTCTACCGCTTCCAGGCGGAATATCCCGATATCGAAGTACGGCTGACAGCATCGTCCCGCCCGGTCGATTTCACGCGCGATGGCTTCGATGTCGCGATCCGCGTCGGCGCGGCGCCCTGGCCGGAAGGTGCGGAGGTGATCGCACTGTTTCCCGAGCAGACGGGTCCGGTTCTCTCCCCGTCTCTGGCGGGAACCGTCACCGCGAACTTCGCGGGCGTTCCGCAACTTCATACCAGAACGCGGCTTCGCGCCTGGGGCGACTGGCTGTCGCGGTCAGGTGTACCTGTCGAGGCCGGAACCCGGGTGGAATACGAACATTTCTATTTCATGCTGGAGGCCGCAAGCGCTGGCCTCGGCGTCTGCGTGGCACCGTGGCCCTATGTGACCGACGATATCCGTTTTGGCCGGCTGACCGCCCCACTGGGCTTCATCGATAGCGGCCATCATTACGTCGCGCTGCGGCGTGCCCGGCGAAACCGGAAGTCCACACTGTTCTGCGAATGGCTGCGAAAGGAAGCACAGGCGTTTTCAGCCTCGCATCCCGCCCCGACAGGCTAGACCCGCCGAGGGTGGGAGCCAAACTCAATGAAGGAACTGCACCACCATAAGGACGACCGTGGTCACGGCCGAAGACACCGTCAAAGCAATCAGAAACGAAGTCGACATCATTTCGCTCCTCGAAGACCTTCGCTTCAAATCTGAAGATCGAAGGCTAACTACAGGAGCGAAAGTGGGATGTCGCGTGACAGCTGGCGTGACACGGCGAGAACTCGCCTAGAGGTTACATTGCATCACGACAGACGAACGCCCGCGGCTGAGTTTTACGTTGGGAAGGTTGGCAGACGAACTGAAGAAATCTTCAATTCCCATTGCTGGCCGTAGTAACGGACAACGCGCTGCGATGTACCGTCGCCGATACGAATGAATTCGGAGAGGTCATGCGGAAGAGACCGTGGATGCTTGGCCTCGCAGCCTAGCCGACAGGTACGGCGGCTCCTGAGCCGTTGCATGATCGCTCGTGGTGTCGTCGTGCTCCCCGAACTGGACAGGCGTCAGCAACGCCTGCCCTTCGAAGATTATGAGGGGCGCCTTGAGGCGGTCGATGATCCGCCGCGTCACGTCCCATGTGCCGAGATAGTGGTCCAGCCGCTTGGCTGCGGCGACTTGCGTCATTCAGGATGCCGCACGCTGCGTCGTATCGGCTTGCCTGACCGGAAGCTTCCAGCCAGGCCGGACGAAATGGCAGGTGTAGCCGTTCGGAATGCGCTCCAGATAGTCCTGATGCTCCGGCTCGGCCTCCCAGAAGTCGCTTGCCGGCACCACTTCGGTGACGACCTTGCCCGGCCAGAGACCGGAAGCGTCGACATCGGCGATCGTGTCGAAGGCGACCCGCTTCTGCTCGTCGCTGGTATAGAAGATCGCCGAGCGGTAGCTCGTGCCGACATCGTTGCCCTGACGGTTGCGCGTGCTCGGATCATGGATCTGGAAAAAGAATTCCAGCAGATCGCGATAGCTGATCTTCTCGGGATCGAAGACGATCTCGATCGCTTCGGCATGGGTGCCGTGGTTGCGATAGGTCGCATTGCGCACCTCGCCGCCGGTATAGCCGACGCGGGTCGAGATGACGCCGTTATAGCGGCGGATGAGGTCTTGCATGCCCCAGAAACAACCGCCGGCGAGAACTGCACGTTCCGTAGTCATCGGATATCCTCCACTTGGTCGAGATAGGCGCCATAGCCTTCAGCTTCCATGCGATCACGATGCACGAAGCGAAGCGAGGCGGAGTTGATGCAGTAGCGCAGGCCGCCGCGATCGCGCGGCCCGTCGGGGAAAACATGGCCGAGATGGCTGTCGCCGTGCAACGAGCGCACTTCGGTGCGCAGCATGCCATGCGACAGATCGGTGAGCTCGTTGACGTTGGCGGTCTCGATCGGCTTGGTGAAGCTCGGCCAGCCGCAACCGGAATCGAACTTGTCGGAAGAGGCAAACAGCGGCTCGCCCGACACGATGTCAACGTAGATGCCCGGCTGCTTGTTGTCGAGAAGCTCGCCCGTGAAGGGACGTTCCGTGCCGCTTTGCTGCGTGACGCGATACTGTTCGGGAGACAGCTTCGCTATGGCCTCGGAGGTCTTGCTGTAATTTCGCATTCTTGTTCTCCTTGCTCTTGGACGCATACCTCAAGCTTCACCAGTCATTACGGGAGAATGCCGGACATCGTTACAGACGTTAAGCTCAATAAGCGTCGCGGGAGTGGTTGCGACGAAAATATAGGTATGGGGCAGCCGATTTGCCATATCGCGCAGGGCGGCATGATGCATCGTGCGGCAACTGGCAGTCACTCATCCCAGTCACAGGCAGCGGTGTAAATCGCCGAGAGCGCCTCGATGCCGGCCTGGTCGTCCTTGTCGAAACGGCCGGGAAGCGGGCTGTCGAGATCGATGACGCCGAAGACAAGACCATCCCGGAACAAGGGCACCACCAGCTCCGAGCGGGAGGCGGCGTCGCAGGCGATGTGGCCCGGGAAGGCGTGTACATCCTCGACGAGGATCGATTGCTCCTTTTCGATCGCCGTGCCGCAAACGCCACGCCCGACCGCGATGCGGACGCAAGCGGGCTTGCCCTGGAACGGCCCGAGCACCAGCTCGTCATCCGACTGCAGGAAATAGAAACCGGCCCAGTTGAGGTCCGGCAGCATCTGGAAGATCAGCGCCGATGTATTGGCGGCGTTGGCGATCGGATCGGCCTCGCCGTCGAGCAGGGCCTGCAACTGGCCGGCAAGCTCACGATAGAATTCCGGCTTGCTGGAGGATTGAATCGTCTGTTGCGCGAACATCTACTATCGCCTTTCGGTTGGGTCATTCCGGACGGGTTGCCGTCAATCCTTGTCATCGGGCGGGCATGGCCAGGAACCAGGCGCCTTCAATCCCGGAGGCAGTATGGTCGTCTGGTCGCCGCAGGCTAAATTGACCTGCGTCTGTACCAGACCGGTTGCCGCCGACAGGTCTATGCCCTCGATGCGGGTCAGATACAGGAAGGCACCACCGAAGGTGACCGGCCCCTGGATGGTCACGCCGCTCAAGGTGGCGCGGGAAAGATTGGCGAAGGAGAAATTGACGCCCGTCAGCACCGCCTTGTCGAAATCGGCGCGACCGAGTTCGGCCTTCTGAAAATCGACATTCGCAAGCTGCGCACCGCTGAATTCAGCCCGCTGCAATTCGGCATTGGCAAATGTGGCGCCATTGGCGACGACATTGCTGAAATCCGAGCGATAGGCTTCGATCTTGGCAAAATTCGTGCCCTCAGCGCGCGCGTTCTTCAGCCAGGTACGCACCAGCGTTGCCTTTTCCAGATTGGCCGAGGTGAGATTGGCATTGCTGAGATCGGTGCTGTCGAAATGAGCGCCGGCGAGATTGGCGCCATGCAGATCGCTGCCCGGCAGCATGATGTTGGTCTTGCTGCATGAGCTCCAGTCTATGCCGGGTGCCGCGACCACATTGTCACAATCGCCGGCGAAGGCGGATTGTGCGGCGCCCGAAGCGAGCAGGAGCGCCGCTGCCGAGATGCCTGCGAAACGACCAAGGGCGGCACCGCCAATATTCCGGCCCTGCCGAAATTCCGCTCCAGCCTGCCAGACCAGTCTTTCAAAAAGGCTGCTCATCTCGTCGCTCCGCTTTCCGCAACCATTGACCCATCCTCGACATCGAGTCGGATGCACTCATCTTTCCCTTGTATATGGTGCTGCGAGCGACAAAAAGAGCCCGGGCTGCAAAAGGATATTGCGAAGCGAATGAATGGTTTGACGCCCGAGGCACGACGGGATGCGGATATGGCGATCAGCTACCGGAAGCGGGTCAAATTTTCGGGAAAAGATCGGGAATTTAGAGCTGGTCGGAGTGGAGTGATTCGAACACTCGACCCCCACGTCCCGAACGGAGAATGCTTCGCGAAAACTCACCATTTCCGGGACAGGCAAATCCACGTGGTCCCTGTCTGTTCCGGTTCTGTCCATTCAATCGGTCCGCAATCGGTCCGCACAGATCATTTGTTCTCACCTTTACTCGGTCCGATGCGGGGTGGCGTCAATAATGATTTCTCTAGGAAAAGAATGATTTGCGGGTCGAGAGTTCGATACCCTCGACGTGCATCATGGAATTTTCTGATCTGCCAGCTGCCATCGCCTCAAGAAAATGATGCGGAACAATGAACCTCTCCAACCGCAATGCGGCTTTGGAAATCAAGCTCGCACTATCCTTGACACCGAGGTTTTGACCAAGCAGTTTTCTCGCCCGCACGATTGTCTCTGCAAAGCCAATCGGCGAAATCAAACGACCTTTCGCCAACGAGATCGAAATGAGCAGATACTACGGGAACGACATACTTGTTCTACCTCAAGATCTTATAGCCTTTGCGTGGTCTGCGCCAATGCGCGAGCTAGCGGCTAAAGTCGACTTGTCTGACGTTGGTTTAAAAAAACAACTCGTCAGCCTTGGCGTTCCCCTCCCCCCACAGGGATATTGGAATAAAATGAATGCCGGCAAGCCAATTCCTGCCACGCCCGAACCGGAGGCAAGACGGCCGGGGCAAATTGGGCGATTTCGCATCGATGATCGATTTCGAAAGGTCGTTCCAGTAGCCCGGCCGATAACCGCTGCAGGTCCTTTTGAATCGAAAGAGATCCCAGAGGACCTGGACGAGCTTTATGCTCAGGAGTTGAAAGCTATCGGCAGAGTAACGGTTCCTAAGTCGCTCGATCGCCCTCACAGCGGCTTGGTCCAACTATTGAGCAAAGAAGACAAGAACCGCGCGAAATTTGCCGAACGCGGTTGGGGTGAGCCTTTATTCGATAGCCTAGTCGCAAAACGTCAGTTGAGAATTCTCAACGCATTGTTTTGGGCAGTCACCAAACGTCGACATAGTGGCCAAGCCTACGAGCATGACGGGACGATCCACGCATCCGCCCTAATAGGAGATACCGGGGTTGGCATCGACATTTCGCTTGTTGGAAAAGATCCGCGCCGGCAGAGCTGGCAGCCTCTTGCGGTTGGATTACCACTTTCCACCCCACTTGCCCTCACAATCTCGCCTCGGTTCGACGGACGTGCATCACGCAGATGGCAAGACGACAAGGAAGGGCAGCTTGAGGAGAAGATTGCCATAATCGCAGCCTCTCTCATTGTTGCTGGAGAATCAGGCTTCCGAAATTCCCTTCGGGAGACAGAAGAGCGCGAAGAGAAGAAGCGTCTTGAGGCCGAGAAGCAACGTCAAGAGCATCTCAAGGCTCTAAATCAAGAGCGTCTGAAAAACCTTATTAGGTCAGGCGACTTGTTGCGACAAGCCCAGGATATTCGGATCCTCGTTGAACGTGTCCGCGATGCGATAGTCAGCGGCACGAGCGACATTGAGCCAGCAGAACTGCGGCCTTGGGAAGAATGGGCGTTAGAGCAGGCCGATAGAATCGATCCCATTAAGTCCGGCCAGTTTTTGAGCCATCTCAGAGAGCCGGAGACGTAAATTCGACCTCCCTTGGCCCAGGCATTTTTCCGGAAATGAGACGGAGCTGTATGCAATGACGAAGAAGGTAATGATCATCTGGAAACAATGTAGGATGCCGGAAAATGACACGCAAAGCGCTGATCAAAGAGGCCGAGCTCCGTCGTATGGCGAAGTTGGCAAAGCAATTCGGTGTCGTCGTTGAGCAGGAGTTTCAAGGCGTCATAATAAGGGTTGCGCCGCATCACGGCACGGCAGCCCAACGGGAATCAGAGCCTAACCCATGGGATGCGGCCCTGGATGCGCCGCCGGAGCCCATACAGCCGCAGTTTGATCATCGAGAGCAGTTTGCAATGGAACGGCTAGTTGAGCTAGGTGTTGGCCGGAAGATCCACTCCTGCACTATCCGTTCGTTCGGGCCTCATACTCAGGCGAAGCTCCTGGATCGCGGCTATCTAGACGTCACCCACCAGCCAGGCGACAAATTTAAAGATGACGAGATCAGTCTCACCAATAAGGGCCTTTCAGATTGGAATGCCCTGAAGCGGCATCGGAGCAAATACTTCAGTCTCTAAATCGCTTGAGGGTTCCATGACCAGAGCAGCATTTCGCCAAGCCGACATTGAACGTATCCTTCGCGCTGCAAAGGCTGTCGGCGCTGTAGTGCAGATTGATCTCCGGAGGCTGGTCGTGACTATCTACCCGAATATGGACGAGGCAAAGGTCGACCCGCTCACTGGCTTGGCCCCGGATGGGCCTGAGAACTGGGATGACGACAGACCGATCAGAAAGCTTCCCGACGATTTTGCATTGTAAAGGATCATCGTCGAGTTGCAGGCGAAGAACCGAGGATGGGAAAATGATCGATATCAATGGTGCGATGACACCAGCCGCTCTTGTCGCTAAATTCTCTGAAGCTGGTATCATCATCTCCGAGCGGACACTCCGGGAGCGAGCTCGCCAGCTCGGCGCCTATCGGCTCGTTGGCAAAACAATGTTTTTTATGCCCGAAGATATCGAATTGATACTCGAAGCAGCGAAGCCACAACCGAAGGGACAAGCTACTGCAGCGGTGAGCTCCAATTGGACAGATGCAGACTCCCAAGCACTCAGGAAACGGCTCACTACCAAAACCAGGCCGTGTCGTGATTGAGGACAATCTCCTTCCAATTCGAGGCGGCGGCGGCTAGGAAGCTGATCGAGGAGCATTTGCGCCCGATAGATAAATCAGAGGGTCAACATTGAGCGACATTCCTTCAAACCAGCCACCGCCAATAACTGACGAAGAAGTTAAGCACGCACTGGCCTATCTGGCGAAAAAGTCCCAAGACTCTAAATGCCCGTTTTGTGGAAACGTTACATGGCTTTTCGAAAGTGTCGACCAGACAGACCGAAATTCACCACCTCGCCTTTCCTATGTAATGCTTGATAATCGGTCATTTTGGGATGCGGTGCCGGCTATTCCGGCCATAACTTTGACTTGCGACAATTGCGGCTTCATCCGACAGCACAACGTAAATATGATCGTAGGGAAAATACGAAATGGTGGATAAATCAGGAAATGATAACTATCATCCTGGAGACACCAGCAATGTCGTCCAACTTCGTGCTGGCAATACGAGCGGTGGTGGCTCGTCTGGAGATGGTGAAATGGAAGGCCGCGTAGCGAAACTCGAAGCTGACGTAGAATATATGCGTCGCGACGTATCAGAATTGCGCACCGATATGCGTGATGTGCGCGACCGCCTGACAAAGATCGAAAGCACTATGGCGACAAAGGGCTTCGTGTTTACGGTCTACACAATCATCGCAGCGTTGCTCGGCGCGATCATTTTGTTTCAAACTCAGATACAGACCATTATGGGCGTTCACCTCCCCTGATCTCCTCGTCCAACATCATCCTTCATAGCCCGCTTCGGCGGGTTTCTTTTTGGCGCGGCCCACATATTGAACCTCAATACGACGACACTTCCAAGTCGCTTTGCAGAAAGCTTGACCGGCAGGCCGCTATTCTCTTTTACCCAGAGCCCAAAATGATTAATGACATTTGCGTTTTGATCAGTCGGTAAAGCTTACTCTTCCTTGAGCAAAATATGCCGAAGCATCGTCTAATCTTCGATAGAACGACATAATAACTTTTGCAGTTGCTAAAGGATGGTGATCCGTCAGTTGCGCCACGGTATCGAAGTCAGGTGCTGTCATTAAAACAGAAAGCTTCTTTACCTCTGCGTTGATGAAGTCATCGACGGCATCGATATGAATATACGTTTCAACGCTTTGCTTAAGATACTTATTTTCAGATAGATACTTATAAATACTATTATATTGACGAGATATATCGGGTCGGCTACTCAAGAAGTTAGGGATTATTGCCTGCATCTCAGTAAACAGCTCGTCCTCACCGCGGATTTCTACCGTTCCGGGTGATGCGTAGCTAATTTTCTCTAAGCCTATTCGTTGAGTTCGTTGCAGCTTCTCAGTGAGCTCTTGGAAAAAGTGGACATAGCTGAAGCCACCTTGAAATGGCTTTTCTCTAAATGTTTTACCGATAGAAGCACGAGCGGTCGTTGCAAGACCTGCGTTCTTCCAATTTTTCAACGCTGCAATAAATGCGTAAACATCCGTATAGCGCTGATAGAAATTCCCAAATTCCGGCATGTCCCACTCGCCATCAACGACGAGGACTTCCTCATCGGACGCGAGTGGTTCAACAGCGATCTCTTCGGTATGATATGTCGAAAATAGCCTAGCCTCAGGCAGATAACGCTCTGGCAATGGCTCTGTGAATGGCTGCATTGAAATCTGATTATCGACCATCGACAACAAGTCGAACAAGTAAAACAGCCGGTCAGATCGATAGGTGTAGAGATATCGCAGATCGCAGTTACCGTCCATGTAAGCCTGCCAATCTCTTTGGGGAACAGAGACGGCAAGAAACATCATCTTGGTAGGATTATCATCGGGAACGGCTATTGCGACAATTGGGACCTTCCGATCCCTCAAAAGAATGAGCTGGGGCTCATCCGCATAAATCAATGTGGTCGAGAATTCAGCTTTCCGTTTCCTTGGTATCTTCGGAAGCTTCATAGCTCGAACATGCCTGTAATTGCGGTTGAAACATCGAATGTATCATACATCCAAAAATCAACATGCTGTCTTTTGCCAAACTTAGATCTCCCAGACCCAATGGGTATATGGAGCTCCGCAAGGTGAGTGATAGTTTCCCTTTTTTTGGGCATCCGTGCGATACGCTCGGCAGCTTCCTTGGAAATAAACAGCGAGCAAGACGAATAGTGGCAATCGTCTACTGTCGATGGTTTCGGCAGCCCAAGGCGCTGATGGGAATAGTATTGTTCCACGCAAAAGGCCGATGAATCCACGAAACGGTAGGCCGGTCCAAAAGCCTGATCTAGTGCTTCTGCAGGAGGACATTGATCTGGTAACGTTTCGAGATAGGCCATTTTTTCCCCATTTTTCCTAGGCGATAACGCAACGAATCGTTTTCATCAACATGAGTAAATTCAACCAAGGCGGGCACTTCAACTAAGTATAAGTTTGTATTGAGATATTTTTTTATTGTTTTGAACGATTTGCCTGGAACTACTGAAGGTATGTGAGCCACCCAATACGAGTTAAGCTGCCTTCGCCACCCGCATGCACTCCTCGATCATACCAGTCGGGTACCCACTGGTCTTTCAGGTCCGTGTAAGCGAGCGGCGGTAAAATTGGATTGTGCGAACACTCGTGCCCCAAAACCGAGGTCCGCACAGGGAGGTCCTTTCAATGGGCCTTTGCAGCTCTGTCTCAACGCCCCGAGGCATAGCCGTTTCCGTTTGCTACCCGCATGCAGCTTGATAAGATCCTATGACGCCGGAACCCGAGGCAACCCCTCAGGTTTTCATTTGCCTATTTGCCCATGCAGTAGCCGGAGAAACAGTAGCGTGAGGGATGTATATGCAGGAAGGCTGGAAAACTGTCGCATCAAAATCGCTGGTGAAAGATCGCTGGATTGATCTTCGCGCTGATCAATGTGTCACGCCGAACGGTCAGGAAATAAGTCCGTATTACGTCCTTACATATTCGGATTGGATCAATGTTGTAGCGATCACGCCCGACGAGCAAGTATTGCTGACAAGGCAATATCGACATGCTGCGGGCCAGGCATTCTGGGAGATTCCCGGCGGTGGCATCGACCCTAATGATCCTGACCCGTGTTCAGCCGCTGGCCGGGAGCTCGAGGAAGAGACCGGCTACCGCGCCGAAAAAATCGAACTCGTCACGACCCTTTTCCCTAACCCTGCCTCGCATACCAACCGACTCCATACGTTCCTTGCCAGCAACGTAACTCCAATTGGAACACAGCAGCTTGAAGCCGGTGAAGAGGGGCTGACCGTGCATAAGATGCCGGTTCGGGAGCTTGTTGAACGACTTCACGATGGGTTTCTTGGCCAAGCCCTTCATACGTCGTCCGTCCTTATGGCCCTTCTGGTGTCAGGCCGGATAAAAGCGGCCCTTCCCTGAAATGGAACTGAACTGTTCCGTAGGAGGATGACCGCTTCGGGCCGGGGCCGTCGACGATGGAGCCGAGTGCCATGAGCTTCCAACTTCTGACATCATCGGCGTGGCCGCACATCACTTTTGCGGATGTATCCAGGCTATGATTTTCAGCACGTTTTCATAGAACGACACCGCGCCGACCATAATGGCGAGGAAACCCAGAATAACCCAGCGCATGAAACGCCCCACGGTCTTTGTCGAGCGCACAAGCTCGAGGCCGTCCTTCAGCAATTCGATGTCGTCCTCCCGAAGCTGGGAAAGGAATTCCTGTGTTTCGGAAGGCAGCTCATTGAACCGATTGGCGGGAAGTGCTGTGGGGTCCATAGTCGTCATCTCGTTTCTTTCAGTGGGGAATAGACATCAGGCCAGCGGCGATCGCGCATGCAAGCGCGCCGGCGGATAAGAAGAAGAGGATGAGGCTGATGCGCGCCAGCATCACCAGCACTTTTCGGAATGACCGAACCTATTGTGGGCCGCGACTTGGTTGGCAAACGGTCGATCCGTTTGCAGGATCGTTACTGACGTCGAGAGACTTGGCTGGAGCTTCTGCCAGCCGTCGCACGCATTCTGCGGTGTCGGCGTCTGACAGCCCGAGATCAGAGCACAAAGAGGGAGCAGCAGCAGTAGACACCTGGTCATTGACCACATTCCTTTCGCGGAGAAGAGTTACCGATTTGGAGAGAGCGGCTGCGGCCGCCATTTGCTTGCCTTCGCCCTGCCCTATCCAGCGGGCCGGATAGAAGACGATCGCGGCGCCCAACACGAGGCCAATGCCGATTTTGAGGTAGTCGAAGATCCCGAAACCGAACATGATCAAACCCCCGAGCGGCAAAGTTCGCCTTCGCCAACACGCGTCGGGTCGCCCATGCCGCGCCGGTTATCGAGCCCAATGCGGAATTTACCTCCCGCCTTGTTCCATGCTCGAGCCGCCTCGCAGCTCGCGACGTAGTCCGGGCGCTGGCTCAGTCGCGCAGCATCGTTGACAATCCGTGCCGCCGTCGAGCCGCACGCGCCACCTGTCCCGATATTCCAAGAGAGCGAGAGCATCATGCCGCGCCAGGCGAGCGGCTGCTTATCCCAGTTGGCGATGCAAGCAACCAGCGCCGGCCGGTACCGCTTCTCCATCTTCATCGCTGTGCGCTGATCGCACCCAGCCGGCGTTTCGACCTGTCCAGGTCGAACATCGTCAGTATCGCCGTCGCATATGGTCATGACCGGCGGCTTGGCGATCCGGTCGAGATAGGCGACGAGCTGGCGCCCTTCCCACGGCATCGCGGTCTTGATGGCAAGCGCGACGTCATCATGAACCTTAGGCTGCCCTGGGAAAATCGTGACATAGCCACCGATAGCGACGGCGACGATAGACGCAATAAGGGCCCTCGCCCGCGGTGTGGCGCGGAGCTTATTGATCGGCATCGATATCACCTTTCAGATTTTCTTGAGCAACAAGGCGGGAGATCAGAGCGCCGCAGGTGACGAGGCCCGACAGGGCGGCGAAGATGCCGCGCGGGATCGTGACGACTTGATCGATGATCGGGAGGGCGATCTCACAGCCGGAGAGGATGCCGGCCGCGACGATGAACCGGATGCTCCACGCACGGCGAAGCACCCGGCCCGCATCCGGGACGAGTTTCAGTTTCATTTGTGACCCTGGAGATTAAAGCGCGGCCGCAGCCGTGAAGAAGTCGTCGATCTGCTGATCGGTAAAGCCCATGGCCGAAAAGCCAGCGGCCATCATGGGTTCCGTCCGGACGAACGACCCGGAATATTCATAGGCGATCTGCACCGCCTTGGACTGGCTGGCAATCCATGCGTCCACCTGATCAAGCAGGCCGGCGGCGAGAAGCTGGAGCTTGAACTGGCGAGCGGATACAGAGGCAGGAACCTGAGGAACATTGAGCGTGGCACGGAAGGCCTCGAATTCAGCCTCTTCCTCTGCCGTCATTTCGATTGTTATGCCGTCGACAATCTTAAACATCACGGTTTCCCATAAAGTCTGGCATAGCCAGAGGTGAACGACCCGCTAGATAGCGCAAGCACGAACGCGGTAATTGCCGTGACGGACACGCGCCTATTGAAGCAGAGCGTCATGACATCTGCCGCAGCGGAATTTCTCGTTACAATGGTTCCGAATATTGTTGGCCAGGAGCCATTGCCGCCGACATCAATGTTGATGTGCGCAGACAAACGGGGGGATGCGGCGACAATGGTTCCCGTGAGAGAGGCAATATTTGATGCCACTGATCCGGCCGAGACCGTCGATCCTGTCGCCCCGATGTTGTTGATTGTGTAATCACTCGCGCCGTTGTCCCATGGCGCGCCCCCTGTCGTGGACGTCTGTATGTATAGGACAGTCGCGGCGGTGGCATTGACCTGGCTTAGGATAAGCTCGAATTGCCTATACGCGGCCGGCAACGTAAAACCGATGTTCGTCGCCCCCGAGAGAGCTACTTCGGAGCCGATTTGCATTCGTCCAATTGCTAAAACCGTTTGAGCTCCGGCGACCGACGAGGCGCCAGTCCCACCGGCTACAACCGGCCTGGGCACGTTCAAATCAGTCGCCAAATCCTGATTGATGCCGTTGACGACAGCGCTTTGGATGAGGGTGTTGGGCGTGAACGAGCTACCTGGCGGCAGCGAGTACACCCCTGATCCGTTTCTTGGCATAGGCATCTCCATAGAAAAAGGCGCCCTAATGAGCGCCTTGACGAGAAGTTGAAAATATTGCTTCGATATTCGCGCGGTATTCCCGCACGATCGAGGGCTAAATGCGAAAAATCCTGCTGTCTGTCGCCGCGGTAGCGGCTCTCACTTCCTGCGTTTCCTCCGCAGACGAAGACGTGCCGACGCCTGCCGGACAGGTGCTGCATCAGGCGAAATGCAATGGTTCACCAAATGGCTGCATGAAAACTGCCGCCAAGACCTGTCATGGCACCTATCAAGTTGTCGACAGCTCTTCTAACGCCGGCGGCCTGATCGCCGATATATTGCCTGGCCCAATCACGTGGTACAGAATGAGCTATCAATGCGGTAAATCTGACGGACGCATGCCAACGTTTGCCTTCCGAGGGCAGCAATACACGCCCGCGCCGGTCGTCATAAATCAGAGCGCTCCCTCCCCGCTTCGCACAACGAACTGCAACCGGTATGGGAATAATGTGACCTGTACGAGTTACTGACGTCAGCCCCATTGCGAGGCACTCAGAGAAGAGATATTTTCTCGTCCATGACCCAAGATCGAAAAAACCTGCTGATCGCCATTTGCTTAGTTATCTTCGCCGTAATGATGGCTGGGTTGACCTGGTTCTTGAGGTTTATGGGTTTGGAATTTGTGCTTGGGGCTGTTTTCGGCGTTTCTCTTATGCTCGGATGCTTCGGCATCATCTCCCGAGAATTCCGCAACCTATCGTAAAGTCTGTCTTCCAGCACCCTGCACGACTGCATTGATAAGGTTCTGTACGGCAGGATTTGCCGTAGAACCGGATTGTTGAGCGCGAGAAATCAAAGCCTGTACGAGCTGATCGCGCGGCGTGCCGGTTGCAACTGAAAGCTCTCCGAGTTCATTTGCAAACCGAGCTGCTTTTTCCCCTGCATTGCTCTCTAGCATTGCATTGATGATCTTTTTGCCGGTGCGCGCGACAACGCCGATGGCAGTCAAGTCGCCAGGAATTTCCTTTGGCTTTCCGGTGGCGTCGAGAAAATCACCAAACCGGCCGGCCATCGCCGTGTCAGACCCTCGCGTGACGCGATTTGCCGTGTCGCCAAAGACGGTTTCTCGATCGATCGCATTTAGCGCGTTATTCGCGTTGTCCTCTCCGAACAGCATCCCGAGCTTTTGACGGTTCCAGTCTCCCTCCCCTCGAACAATATTGCGCAGCGCCGTCGTATCGATAGCATTCGTGCCGGCTGCTCGGTCGATTTCGGCGCGGACGCTTTGCTGCATGCGCGTGGGTACGCCGGATGGACCGATCTGCTGCCCTTGAGGCAAAGCGCCCTGTTGCAGCATATCTTGAACTTCCTGTGGGCGCAGCGCAGTTGCCTGGTTATTCAATATCGGGCGTCCCTGCTGCAATGCCTCACGCTGGCGCGCGAGCTCGGCATAAGCAGCGTCCGCATCTTTGATGCCGGGAACCGCCTGTGTCAGACCGTCATCGATCATCTGTCGCGCTTCGCTCAATGCCCGGAGCACCTTCGGATCGGTTTCGCCCGTAAGCATCCCGTCAATGGCCTGGCGAGTTTCGAACATCACGCGCGGGTCTGTCGAAAGCTGATCGCTACCGTTGACATTGAGCATGCCTCGTACGCGGGAAACGGCTGCCTGCGCTGGCCCACGAAGCTGGCTCGCATCCTGCGTCAACGCCTGCGCAATCGGCTGGGTGTTGAAAGGCTGCGCATTGGCGAAGGCTTCCCGGTACAGCGGCATCACCTGTTGCTGGCTAGCCTGAAGCGTCTGATCGACCTGCGAAGGGACAACCGCCGAGCCGAGAGAGGAATCGAGATCGCCGGCCAGCCGAGCGTTTGCCTGCGCCTGGCGCGCCATCAGAGGTTCGACAATCGCATCTCTGGTTCCGGGTCGAGTAGCCGCACCGCGTGCCACGCCGAGCCATTCGGGCGAGACATCGGCCAAAGTGGCGTCTGGACCAAGGCGCGCCAATTGCGCTTGCTGCGCCGCTATTTTTGCCGGGTCGGATAGTTCCTGCGTCACATAATTTCGCGCGGCACCGGAAAGGTCGGAAATCGCGTCGGATGGCTGAGTGAAATACCGGACGCCAGCACCTACTGCCTTTCCGATAGCCGGGCCTGCTGCCCCCGCTACCAAGCCAATCCCGCTTCCGAGCGCTGTTTGCTTCGCATCCAGATCCGACCGAATGGCTGCATCCGTTCCGCCGATGCCTGCCCCCGTCACACCAGCAACAACTGACCGACCCAAGATCGGACCCGATCCAACCCCGAAGGCTGCGGGGGCTGCCATCATCGCAGGTACTGTACCTGCAACCCCGCCAGCGATATTCAGACCGGTATCGACATATGGATGCTTTTCGTGAAACGACGCATCCTTGCCCTGCTGGATGTCCATCGCCTGTTTATAGCGATCGGCGAAAGTCTCCCCGGGCAGCTTCTGAAAACTGTCGGGAAGCATCGGATCGACGATCGGCGCCAGCGCAGCGTTTGTCGCGGCGTCCATCTTGTTGAGCAGACCGCCGATGATTGGAACACCGGTCGCGAACGAGCGCGAGGCATTGTCAGCGGATAGGCTCCCATCCTGAGACTGTGGCTCCCCCTTGATGAGCCTCGCCATGCCGGTATCCGTATTTCCGGTCAAACCTGCAGGAGCGCCGCCCTGCGACTGAAGCTGTTTCACGGCCAGATTGACCGACGCGTCGTCGGGCGCGTCGATCTGGAACGTTTGGCCATTCATCTCGATCTGGTAGGTGGGCATTACTTGCTGATCCTCCTGATCGTGACGCCGGGAATATCGGTGGGCACATTCATATGGTCAGATGGAAGCGGGTTTTGGCCGCCGTCGGAGAGCTTCTTCCGATAGTCGTTGAAGCCCTGGTACGGGTTTGGCAGTTGGCGGATCTGCTTCTCTGCTTCCTGCCAGCTAAGTCCACCTTGGCCTGCCGGCAGGAAGGACTTTGCAGCAATCTCAGCAGCCGCCATCTTGTGCTGCTGAACCGACGCCAGCGTAGATGTGATGATCTGGTTGCCGCCCGGTTGGTTACCGATCGATGGCAAGCTGTTCAGGAACATCTTTACGTCGGTATCGGACGAAGAACCCGACCCGGCTGGGCGCATGCTCGGTGCCAACCGGTCGATGATTGACTGATAAGCCTGCGTTTCGCCAAGTCCTTCTACGTTGATCCCCAATGCCTGAGCGTAAGGGCCAAGAGCCGCCTTGAACTGCGCGGTTTTCCCGGTCCCGATCATCGGGCCAAGGTCGGCAAGCTGCTGAACATCGCCGAGCATCTGGGATGCACCATTTCCGTCGCTGACGTAGCCGCCCATGCGCGTTGCGGCTTCCTCGTCTGCCTTGATCTGGAACTTCGAAGAATTGTCGCCAGTGTTGATGGTCGTTGCGCCGGCTTTCTTCAATTCTTGCTGATATTGCAAGGGGCCTAGCGGCGTTCTGCCGGCCTTCACCTCGTTGTTGCGATAATACTCATAGTCATGGATATCGTTCGTCACGCCGACATTTGCGGCCTCGGCGTTCGTCTTCGCGAGATTGGCCTGTTGCAACGGATCACTTTGCTTAAGCTGCTGGTTATGATCAGCCAAGGCCAACTGCTGTTGTGCATCGAACTTCATCTTCTGCTCTTGTGCCGCAAGCGTAGCCTTGGTGTCCGGCGAGATTTCGCCGAGATGCGCGGCCTCGTACTGAGCCTTGGCAAGCGTCGCCTGATACTGCGGATCCTGCTGCTTGATATACTGCTCCATCTGAGCCTGATACAGCGCCTGCCCCTTGCCCATTTCGTTCTGGAACATCACGCCAGCCATTTGGCGCACTTGCGGTGATGCATTCGGGTTCATCATTGCCTGCATCAGAGCTTGAGCACGTGGACTATTGGCAAGCACATTCGGAGCCTGCGGAGGAGCGCTTTGCATGGCTTGAGCGAGCCGCACGCGCGGTGCTTCCTGCGCTGGAGCCGCCGCCGGCAGTCCGCCGACGGGCGACGGCGAAGGGATCGGCACTTGCTGACCTGCGGGGAGCGCGCCAGCGGTGGCATCGCTCGGAATAGCGGCGGCTGCAGGCTGCCCATTCGTCGGGCCAAGCGAAGCCGTCTGTATCGGGTCGGCGCCGGCTGGTGCCATCTGCTGGTCGATCGCCTGCGCGGCTGGAGTAGCGGGGACAGGCTCGCGATATGCCGTTGTTACCATCGGATCGCGATAGCCAGGCGTTGGCTGCGGACCAAGCATCGCCTGCATCTGATCCGGAGAAACCTTGCTCATATCCGCCGGGTTAGCAGTAGGTAGCGGCGGCGGTACCGCGGTGCCCACAGGATTCGGCGCGTTGCCAACGGGCATGCCGGCCGACGGATCGAGCGACGCTACCTGTGTTGGTCCAGCGGCGGGCGCAGCTATAGGCGTCGGAGCAGATACGGGCGCGGTGGAAGCGCCAGCCTGTGCAAACTGTGGCAGATAGCCATTCGCCAAGGCGAGACGATGCGCGGCGTTCGCATTCCCAGGCTCGTTATAGCCCTTGAACGCCCACGCGTTGTTCATAATGTTCTGCGCTTCCGTCACACTCTTGGCGTTGTTCAGCGCTGAAATTAGCTGAGGGTTTTCCTGAAGGAAGAATTGGCCCTGCTGCTGAGGGGTGCCGTTGGTGCCGCCCGCAAATTTCTGCAGGTTAGCCAGACGCGGTCCGTTCCACGACATGATGCCGCCGGCGTTATTCTTGCCGTCGTTCCACGTGCTGCCAGCATTCTGAGGAGACCAACCGCTCTCTGCCTTTCCTGTCGCTGCGATAGCCGCGAGACCATAGGGATTGGTAACAGCGAGCTTCTGACCGCCTACGTCATAGCCGCCCTTCACTGTATCGAGGAACTGATTCTGGATATCGTTTGCCGTGCCGGGAGCGACAGCGGTCGTGGTTGCTGGGCTGCTGGCTGCCATTTCAGTCTGAGCGCCAGAAGCCGGAACACTATTATCACCGAAGATCTTCGACAGAAATCCACTGGATTGAGCCGGAGGCGTATAAGGTTGCCCGGTCATTGCGGCCATCAGCTGGCCATTGGCGGCCTGCTCCTGCTGCGCCTGCCGGCGAGCGGCAAGACCGCCCATGAGAGCCTCAGAAAGGCGAGCCACACCTTGCCATGGCGATTGAATAGGCGTCGACTGCATGCCCTGCTGCATCATTGCGGCAGCCAACCGGCGCCGAAGATCCACAGCAGAAGAGCTTTCGGTCTCGCCGGCGGCAGGATTGAAATTGAAGGACATTAAGCGGCCCTCTCGTAGTTGACCATCATGAAGCCGCCAGGGCCCTCAGAAACAGCATCCGGACGAAGCGCGGCAACCTCATCTGCCATGAAGCCGGTTGATGGCTCGCCCCAGATGTAATCGAAGGCATAGAGACCGAGGCCGCTCGCCATTTCGTATATTTTCCGGATATTCGTCTTCAGGCGCCGATCGGACATCGCCCAACCGCCAAGCAGCGACGAGCCGAGGCCGAACAAGCCGCCCATGGCAGCATTCGATTGCTGGGCCTGCGTATTGTAGGCGCCCACCTGATTTTGATAATTCTGGTTGACGAGGCCGGCATAATCGACGGTCGGGATCGTGCTGCTTGCCGACGAACCCGCATAAGTCGGCTGTGTGACCTGAGAGCCGCTGAGAAGCGACGAAATTTCGTTGATCGGTTGGTTGCGCTGCGTCAAAATTGACTGTTGGGCGTTATTGTACATGTCGCCCAAGTATTGGTCGGATGCAGCTTGCTTGTTGGTCGAGAAATCACGCATGGCATTCGAATAGGCCTCGGAACCGAGTTTAACACCCTGGTCTGCGAGTTGCTGGCTGAGGCTGGACTGGCTGCGGTCCCATTGATTGTTGAAACCGCTCTGCCAATGGTCGTTGACATATTTATCGATGTTTTGAGCGCTGAGATCGATAGGCTGATTGAGGTAATCGACCATCTTGGCAGATTGCTGATTTGCCAGCGTGCCAAGATTGAGCTCCGCACCTTGCGTCTGGTCTAGGATTTTCTGTTGCTCGGGAGAAAGCGTCTGCGTCGCGGTGTAAGTCGGGACGTAATATCCTTTCGTCGAAGACCAATCATCCGGGGTATAGGTCTGCTGAGTTGTTTTCGAAGCAGTCCCTGGCTTCGTCGAATAAATAGGCTGTCCATTTTTGTCATATCGAACGACGCTGCTCGTAGTTGCTGGCGTCCCGGGCACAGTCACGTCACGCGTCGGAAGGGACGTGTGATACTGCCCGGAGCTATCGGTCCAATACTGCTGCCCGTTGGGATCGGAGATAAAGCGTTGGCCGGTCTGGTTATAAGTCAGGTTCCCATATGGGGTTACCTGATTAATATTGTTCATCGCAGCATTTGCTTGAGCCGTGGCAAGATTCGTACCGGTCTGTGCAGAAGCGGTAACTTGCGGGTCCGGTGGGGTGGGCGCCTTAGGGGTCGATACCAAAGGGAAACTCCTCTTTCAGGATGCCATAGAGAAGACCATCGCAATCGCCGAAATAGAGGCGTTGACGTCCCTCTAGTTTGGCACCGAGTCTTTGAAGTGATTTCTGAGCCTTGAAGTTGTCGGCCCTGGTTCTGAACGTCGCGCGGCGGCAACCGAGTTGATTGACCACATATCGAAAGGCCGATTTCATCAGCAAAAGCGAAAGACGGTCGGCAGCAAGCGAAACCTCGACATCGTGAGCCGTCCATACGTTGAAGACGTAAGCGCCGATCAGCTTTCCATTTCTGAATTCACCGATCGCCGTGTATGGCGGCGAGAAGCTGACCCCAATCCTGGCACCAACCCACGCAGCGATATCCTCCCGCGGCTCTGTCACGATCAAACTGGCTGGCCCTTCTGGAAAAGAATGGTCCCACCGACGACGCCTGCTTCAGATATCGTGGAGGAGTCGCCTGATATCTGCGCGCGAATGACCGGCGCCAATGCGACCCCGGTGGCAACAGCGGTAGCGTCCTTTCGTCCCGTGTTCGCGCCAACGAAATAGGCCTGGTCCCATAAAGAGACGTCCCATGTTCCGGGATTTGACGTCGGCAGCAGGTTCGCAAGCGCCTGCGGGATCGAAACCGAGTAATCTGCCGAGACACCAAGATAGAAATTTGTCGATGGGCCGGATTGCAGATTGGCGCCGATCATGGTCGCGTATTTAGGAGAAATTCCGTCCCCGAACGTCTGCCATGCGCCGACGGCTAAACAATCGATCGGATTGCCTGTGTCATTCGATCCGACTTCAGCTTCCACGACATTGCCGATTGCCGTTCCGAAGAAAACTCGATCCTGCCATGTTCCCCAGCATGTGGATGGCAGTCCGATGAACCGACACCATGCCCCCGTTTCGGTGTTCATGACGTACTGGGTGGGGCCGCCCGTGTCCGGAAGATTGACAATTGCCATGCGGCGACGCGGGAATCCGAGCAACTGCCATTGGTCGGACGACGTGCCTACGTCCGTCAGCGTCTGCAGCCAAGTCGGCGCAATCTTTGCTGTGATGGAGCCGAGATCCGTCGCGCCGCGGTCGAGCTGGACGGCCTTGGTGATCGGAATGATGCCGTCCGTGGTCATTATCGCGAGATCGGCGCCGACATTAAGCAGGCATCGATCATAACCGAGCGGCTTGCCGAGCTTGAACGTGCCGAGAAGCGTAAAGCCGCTTGCCGTCGTCGGATCTGATCCCTGATAAACAATGACCTCGCCTTCAGAGGAGATCAACACCAGGCATTGCGTAATGCCGGTCTGGACAGGGATAGACCACACGCCCATTGCGACAAGAACGCCGCCGTATTTCATGCTGCTGCCGACCGGGAACGACGTCGCCGCACCACTCACTGCGTCAGTGGCAAGATACCAGATCTTCGTCGTGTTCTTTTCGATGAACCAAAGGCGAGATCGGTATGCGACGACGACCGACAGATTGTTCGCCGTCAGCCCCGTCCCGGTAATCGCCGTCGTTGCCCAAGTCGTACCATCGTAAAGGAGCGGCGTATCGAGGCCGTTGACCAGTCGAAGAAACGATCCGCCGGCGTTGGTATACTGCTGGACGGACCAACGGGCACCGGTCTGTCCAGTTAACACTAAAGAGGCAACCCCTGCGCCCGAGATGTCATAGATCTGCGATCCGGCAGCGGCGAACAGTTTGTTGGAGGCGCCTGAATAGGGAATGATCGTCTGAACGGTCGCACCCATACCGGTGGCCCAGAGCTTTGAGCCATAGCGCGCCCGGATACGATTGGACTCCGGGAAGAAATTATCCAGCTGGTAAGCAGCGTCCTTCGGCATGTCGGCGATTGTGACATCTGTCCGCCACCCACCGATCATGGCTTTCCACGGCGCGGAATCCGATACGCGGTTCATACCCCTGGATGGGGCGGGTCTCCTCACCATCAGGGGTTCACCGTAACAATACCGGGCCAATAATTATCCGGAACATTTCCGCGATTTGTCTTTGACAACGAAAATGCCGTCGAAGCGCGATCGGAACCAATTTCAGACTCTTTGGCCCGCTCGAAATTATCCATCTCCTCGGCATAATCGAGGCCCTTTGCCCGCTTCCAGCGCCACATGAGGGAAAGCTCGAGCAGCGATTCCGAGAAGCCACGAACCGTGTCGGCATCATTGGCCCACGTCGTTGCGTAGGTTGAACCGCCGTTGACCACCACCCACGCATTCGAGATGTATTCGTAGCTCAGGGTTTCCCCGATATTGTTGGGATAGAATGCGAGCTTGCCACCCAGCATGCGCCAGATCTGCGGGACAGGGTTCGAATTGATGATGACGTTGCGTTGCCATGCCTGAGCGTCGACAGGACCATTCAACTGCCATAGGCGCGAGTTATTCCAGATCGCGCCGTTGTCGATGAAGCGCTCCCAGTCGGCCGGCGGCTCGGCCGGCTCCGGTATCACGCCGGTCGCGGTAAACGAGCGCCTGACCACAAGATCAGACCAGTCGTGATCCCGTGCAAGCGCATAGGCCGCTCTCTGCGATAACTGCTTGAGCTGCATCACAGTCGGGTCTGGGTTCGCTGCGACGAGGCCCGGGATCTGAACGGATAGCTCCGCGCACACGTTCTGAATAATAGTTAACAAACTCATGCGCGGATCTCGATCTTAAAGTTCAAGGGAGTTTTCTTTGGCGGCCTTCGGAGGCCGGCCGGGACCGCGCCGTTCTTCATTGGCGAAGCGATCGTTGATTTCGGAAAGCTGCCGCTTCAGGTCGGCGATATCATCGCGCAATGCTGAATTCTCAGCGGCAAGCTTGGCACCAGCGGCTCCATCCTTCGCAGCGTCGAGATAAGCCTTTGCCTGAGCGACGAGTTCGTGCGCGCCCATGCCCAAATTCTGCTTCATCGTGTCGGACAGATTGGCGAGACCTTCGACCGTGTAGATCTCGATAGCCTCAAGCTCCTTGATCTGGCTTGGGCGCAGGATCGGCCACTGTGATAGCGGCGTGCCGGTGATCTGCTCGCGGCCCTTCATGCCATTCTTGAACCGATCGTAAACCTCGTGAAACCGCTTCTTGTCATATTCGGTTGCCTCACGATAGACTTCCGAATTCTTGTCGCCGGCAACGACGATCCGGACAAATTCGCGATCCTCGAAGATCGGACGACCGGCTTCCGTCGACTTGAACGGCTGGTTGACTGCTTCGATGCTGAACTGTGCGTAAATTCCTGCGTTTTCCATGGTCTATCTCGCTGTTGATGGCGGGTGAAAAAAGAGGCCCCAAAGGGCCTCTAGACGTTGCTGGGTGAATTTTCCTGCGGTGCCGCTTAGTTGGTCTTGGCGATGTACGGCCACATCAGGCGTGCCTCGACGACGCCGGTTGCGGTGATGGTGATCGCCGTACCGTTCGCCGTGGCGTTGTTGTTCAGAGTCAGGCTCTGGACAGTGCCGGCCGGTGTGTAGGTAATACCGGTGATCGTCGTCGAGCCGGGAATACCGGTGCCTGCGACAGATGCGCCAAGGAATGGCCCGGAGAGGTTCGAAGCGCCGCCGAGGAGGGTCAAGACGTTGGACCCGTTGACGGTGGTTGCCGTGAACGTGAAGTTCGCAGCCTGGAACGAAACAGGGGTGATCTGCTTCGTCCCGACCGTGGCCGAGGCCGGCGCATTTGCCTGCCCTGCCGTGGTCGTTGTTTCGGCGATAACGAGTGCCGCCGTAACAGTGCTTGTGAGAGAGGGTGCCTGCCCTGCCCGCTGTACCCAGATGTAATAGACACCTGCCGCGAGGGTAACGGTACCGACGGGGCCGCCGGAGATCGTCGGAGCCTGCATGGCACCCGAGAAGACACCAGCGCCATAACCGATAACGGCGGCTGCCGTGGTCAACAGCGTGGCGTTATAGTCCTTGTCCCACTGGAACCACATTCCGGGCTGCAGCGTGGTCGTCGAGCCGAGGGTGAGCTTGCAATAAACCCATTCGGCTTCGCTCGGCCCCCAGCAAAGGGTACCAAGGGCGAACTGAGGACCGAGAATACCGGAACCAGCTACGATCGGGCCTTCGACGACAAACGGATTTGCGCCGAACCGCTCGGTTTGAATCGTTGCGATAGACATATGCTATTCCTTTCTCGTCGACTTAGGCGGTCAAAACGCCCTGGAGGAAGGCGTTGTTCATCGTCATGTTGCCAGCCCAGCCCCAGAGGCGAATGGTCGCGTCCTGGTTGGGGGTCATGCGATCATCGCCGATCGGGTCGAAGTTGCGGTCGCGGTGGGGACGGAAGAAGAGGTACTTCGAGTTGACGAAATACATCTGGTTTGCCGGCGCACCGCCGCCGAAACCACCGTCGAAGACCACATCCGAGCCCATGTATTGGAGGGTATTGAAGCCCGCCATGCCATTGTCGGACGAGGTGATGCGCTGGATCGCCTGCAACGATTCCCAGTAGAGCCGGAAATAGTTGTTGTCGGCGACGATGAGGTCCGGCTTGTCTGCGCCGCGCGAGCAGGACAGATAAAGACGGTTCATGTAGGACTGGATGTTGGTGGTCGACGTGGCCGCGCCGCCATCCGAAGTACCGGAGAATTTCTGGTTGCGCCAGAAAGCCCAAGTAGCTCGGCTGATACCGCCGACGGTGCCCGAAGTCGGAGCCGTCGAGACCAGGAGCTGCAGGCCGCCGATCTGACGCCCACCGTCTGCGGTGCCATCGGAATAGCAGTCGAGAGCGATGTTGTTGGTCAGCGTCGTCTCGGCATTTTCGATACGGCCTTCGAGCAGATCGAGGACAGCATCTTCGCCGGAGTTCTGAAGCTGTTCCAGTCCCGAGATCGAGACCGCAACGGCTGCCTGCTTGTAGTCGTATTCGGCCGCCGTGATGACGTCCGAAGGCTGGATGTTGAGCAGGTCATACCCGGAATAGCGCTTGAAAGTGCTGTTTTCCTGATATTGCAGTTCCTGCACGATGGTACGGCCACCGGAAACCGGCTTCACCTTGCCGCGCGCACGCAGCTTGGCAAGCAGGCCATTGTTTTTTGTCACGTTGTCGGCGATCACCCCGGAACGATTCCGCAGGGTGGTCGTGACGATTTCCGAAAGGTTCGGAGAGATTGCCATGTTCGATCACCTTAGATCAGGCGCGATTTCCCTGTGTGCTGAAAGCCTGTTTCAGAGAGTCGCGAATTGAGGATGGCTGAACGGCGCCGGCGTCCTTACTGGGGCCAGGAGCGGAAGAGCCTGTGATGGATTTCGCGGCGCGCCGTGCTTGATCTGCCGGGTTTGCCTTGGGTGTTGCAGGAGCCGGTTGCGGTGCAGCTTGGTTGATGAGCTGAGACCGAATGTCCGGACGCATCCAACATGCGGTGTCGTAAGCTTCCTTGAGATCCTTGGCACGGCCCGTGCTGATTAGGGCGGCCATGTCGTCAATGAGGGCTTCGGCATGCACGTTGGCGGGGTCGGAAAGAAAGGCGTTGAGCTGAGTTTCAACATCTCGTTTCCGCAAAACTTGTTCGACTGTCTGTTCGACGTTAACGCGCGGCGCCGGGGCCTGCTGCGTCTGGGGGGGTTGCTGTTGCGGCGACTGCTGCATTTGTGCTGCCAGGCGGACAAGATCAACGCCGGCGATTTTCGCCACATGTATGACGGTGTTGACCGGATCGCGCTGCAATGAGGCTTCCCAATCGAGGGCACGCTTCATCGAGTCCGCAAATGTCGTGCCGGCGGCTTTCACGTACGGCGTGAACTGTTCGAGGCCTTTGTAGTCCTGCAGAACCTTGAAGCCATTGTCGACCTCCTGCTCGCGCTTGCTGATTGCCTCCTGCACATGGGGCGGCAGCGTGCCGAAGGATGCCTTTGCATCAGCAGACCAGCCCGGAGGAGGCTTAGGTCCTTCCGGCGTCGGCTGCGCGGTGTCCGGCGTGGCAGCCGTAACCGGCACCACTGGTGCGACCGGCTGCTGCTCTGGCGCCCTGGCAGCCGGTGCGGCGACTGGCTGCGCCTGAACTTCCGGCGTCTTTGCCGCGAAGCGACCGGCTTCATCCCGCGCTCGGTCCTGCGAAGCCTGGTCAGGAGCCTCCTCCCCGGTCATCGCGGCCTTTAGGCTATCGCGGATGCTCAGCGGTTCGGTTGCAACGATTTCTTCGCCACCGTCGATGACGGCGCCGTTATTCAGATCTGACATTGGGATTTCCTTATTCGGGGGCTGACGCCCGGTCAGGAGTTATATTCGGCGTAGGTGGTCCGCAGGGTTTCGCGGATCGCCTTTCGATCGGCCTTCGGCTTTTCGACTGGTCTCGGCTTTTCGTTGCCGATCTCTTCCACGCCATGAGCGCGGTATTCGGAGCGCAGCTTTGATTTCGACGTGTACATCTGCCCGTCATGCATCGAGCGGATCTCGATCCCATCACTGACGAAACGCGGCGCCGGCAGATCGGAAGCGCTCATGATACGCTCAGGCAAGCAATTATGCGGCCATGCATCAAGCTCGTGCCAGCCACCACAGACGCGACAATAACGCTGTTTCATGGGCGCCATTCTCCATTGATACAAATCTGAAGACGCCCAGAACCCGGCAACATACGGAAGCATCTCCGGTCATATTGCTGGCCTGCCACCCACGGCTGATTACCGGCGGCAAATTCATGGAAATCGCCGGACTGGATCACATGATGAAGAAGCAGGTCATTCTTCACGTAGCAGATGACCTCACCTTTTTCTGTCGTGACTGAATCGCCGGCCTTTGCGACGACAGGGCTCATTGCTGCGGTCCCTGTGACGGCTGCGCGGCCTGTTCCATGGCTTGCTGATGCTGGAAGGCGGTGCGCTGCATTTCCTGCGCGTGCTGCTTATCGGCCATATGCTGCTGACGCTGCATCTCGGTCATCGCCTGTTGGTGTTCAAGACCCGCCTGCACGACGCTAAGCTGCGCCTTCTTCTGCTCTGCCTCTGCCTTGACCTGTGTCGTCTGGAGCTTCATCTGCTCATCTGGCGACGGCTGCGGCGGCGGCTTGGGCGCCATGACCTGCTGTGAAACCGCGCCGATTGCCTGCTCAAGCGAGTTTTCGAGCTGGCGACCGGTGCGGAATCCACGCGCGACGAACAACAGCACCTCACCCATGACGGGCACGAGGCTTGGCATCTGCTGCGCGACTGGGCCGGCCTGCTGGATAAATCCGCCGATCACCTCGGCAAATTGCATGCGGTTTTGCTTTTCGGCATTTTCGTCCGGCTCGATCGTCGAATCCGTCTCGATATCGATCCTGAACCCGCGCACGTTGTCGTCACGCAGAAGCCGCACCACGTCATCGATCGATGGCTGCTGCATCATGTTTGGATCTGGCCCTTGCGGTGGTGGAGGCGGCTGCTGGCCGATCTCCTGCGCTCGCTGCGCAATCAGCTGGTATTGCTGCTGCTGCATTTGCGCCTGCTGCTTCTGCTCATTGGTGAGGAGATTTATCCCACTCATGAGCATCAGCGTCTGGGGCTGGAAAAGGTTGCAGATGATTTCGCCTGAGATCCGCGTGACATCGCGGGCAAAACGAGCAAGTTCGCCCTGTCTGTCTCGAATCCGGATCGATCCCCACTGGCTCTTTATAACCTGGGCGCCCTTTGTCTCGTTCGGATCGGTATCGCCGCGGACAATATCCGATATGCCGGTGATCTGGTAAACGTCCTCGATAAGCTGCTTTCGGGCTTCAATACAGGCAACCATGACCTTCTGGACCTGCTCGACCGGCAACCAGACGATGGCGTTTGAACCGCCCTTGTCGGTAAATGCCGCCCATGCCGGGATTGGTATCATGGCCGTGTCGTTGGTCGGGTCAAGCGCACGCTCGATCGCGCTGGACACGTCCCCGTCGCCGGCCGGATAAAAGCCGACAAGGCGAAGCTGATCGGTCAGCTTGTTGATGCGCTTGGTCAGACTGTCGATTTCTTCGACCTGGCCCTGATAATAGACGTAATCCGGAACCGGGATGAGACTGCCCGTCGATGTCGTGCCGTAGGCAGGGCGCGGGCAAGGCCAGAAGTCTTCGAGATCAAGCGGCGGCTCGGATACTTCCAGTGCCTGCGATGATCCATCTGCTATCCAGACGGTATAATTCTCGGATTTGCACCAGATTTCCCAGATACCGGTTTTCCCGGCATTCTGGGCGCGCTCTGTATCGTTCTTGCCCTTCTTGGTGTCGATGACCTCCGAAGCCAGGCGCTCATAGGCTTCGTCGCCAAAGCGTTCCTTGATCTCGTCTTTGTCCATTGGAACGCGGCGTGCCACCCACGTCACATCACCCCAGCGCCGAGCCGGCGTGTGCAAGAAGTCCGACCAGTGCACGTAATCGATAGCGATGCGCTCTGCCGTGATTTTCTCTTCCGGCTGTTCCTGCGCGGTTTCCTGCTGTTCCTGTTGCGGCGTCTCGCTCGTCTCTGTGCCGAGATCCTGCGGCTCGATATCAGCCTCGTACCGAATCCAGCACGTTGCGCGAGCGAATAGCAGGAAATCGTCGCGATCCTGCTTCATCAAGGAATCGAGATCGCCCTTCTCCATCTGGTAGGAGAGAATGCGCTCGAGCATTTCAGAGGCAACGCGGCCGATGGGATCCGGGTCTTTGAAACGACGCTCGACGGCTGGCGACGGCACGCGAGCATAGACCGCAGGCTGAAGCGTCGAGATATTGGCCCACAGCATCGGAAACGAGCGGTTGGCAGAATTCTCCGACGTATTCTGAGCAAGATAGATTTTCTCGATCTTCTCGCAGCGATTACGCCATTTTTCGAAATAACGAGACGCGCGCTCAAGCTCACCCTTCCACTTGGGGCCAAGCTTTGCGAGATCATACTCGCCGGCATCGCTCTCGTCGTTCGGGTCGAGTTCGGACATCACACTCTTTCTCTGCGGGAAGGCGTCATCTTGATGGCGTCGGCAAAGGTCATATCGCTGAGATTGACAGGGGCTGCAGGCTTAACCGGCTCGACAGGCAAGTCACGATAGAACGACGCAAGACCGGCTAATGCGCTGGCGCCGTGCGATGCCCAATCGTGGCGGGGATGGGGTTTCCATGTCGACAGATCCTCATCCCACTCTTTGCGGTAGTTTCGAAGGCACTTCAGACCGTCAGAGGTCGCGGCTTCATCAAACTCGCAGGAATCGAGCAGCCGGCGCGTACCGTTGATTTGATCCTCGATGTAAGCGCGCTCTACCTTTTCGACGGTTCCGAGGTTCCGCTTTTTGATCTCGGCAAGCATGATCTGGATGCGAGTAAGGCCGCCGCGCGTCCATTCCCGCACCTTGATATCGTGCGGCATGTAATGGGTGCCGTAGACGTATCCATGCTCTTTTGAGCGGCGCTCCAGCTCGTCGATCTGGGCATCCATGCCGCCGCCGACGATTTCGAAGTAGCCAATCAGCCGAACCCGGCCGGGAACGATCTGAAACAGCCACGTCGTGTTGGCGTCATCCATCCCGATATCGCTGATGGAATGGACCGGGTAATTAGGAACATGCGGGAAAAGCCCTATCCGCTGCTGAAGCTCGGCTTTCGCCATCTGCTCCGCGTAATAGGCGCCCTCAACACTGGCCTCGAATGCCTCGGCCGGCGTCGACGGGTATTCCCGCTTCATGTCTCCCTTTTGGCTCTCAGCCTTTTTGACGTACCAGGCCTTTTGCCTGTCATTGAGATGGACGCCGCTGTTTTCGGCAAGCTTCTCGAAATATTTCGATAGTTCCTCGGGGATGACGACGCCTCCAGGGTCGATCTCGTAATCCGGTGATTTCCACCACGGATAAAAATGGAATTTCCAGTCGATCGGCGTGAGCTTCGTGCCCATGCGCGCCTTTACCTGCGCAGCCTGGCATGTGTCGTAAAAGTCGCCGTCCTGCCCTTCAGCCGTACTTTCCGTGAAGACGATCTGTCCAGCCTGGACGGTATTGAGCGCGCCCGTTCTAATCTCTCGAGCCTTCTGCGGATACTTGGCGCAGATCTTCCCATATTCGGAAATATGGAGATATTGCAGCGTGCCAGACCGAAGCGACGTTCCGACGCGGATCGAACTATTATTCGACAGCAGCAACTCTGTAGAATTGGACTGCACGATCGAAACCGCGCTCCGGAGCTGCTCTGGCAGATTATCGTAAGGGTATTTCACCTTATCGCGGAAAATAACCTGAGCATCGCCGAGCGTGTGGGCGATCGTGCCGGCGCGGATATCTCGGTTGAACACGCAGGCGTCGAGCATGAAGATCTGGATGAACGTCGTAAACCCGAGCTGGCGAGCCTTCAGGATGGCGTTCATGTAATGCATATCGTCGAAAAGGGCTTCCTGAGCCCAATTCATCTGAAAGCGGACGCGTACCCCATCTTTCCCGACGATGTGATAGAGGTTGTTGAGACGCCAGCGCCAGTCCGAGAACTGGTCAAGTGCTGTTCGGAAGGCCGCGGGTCTTGCCATTCAACGCTTCCAGTAGATCAGCTACGCCGTTCGTGACGCCATGCTCAACCTCGACCTTGGCGCCGTATTTCTTCGGCCGCATCTTCTCGGCGATCCACTGGCGCGTCGAGATGCGTAACTGAGAACGCCGCAAAGCTTCGCCGTTTTCCTGCCAGCCGATAAGCTCGCCGTCGGCGTTCTTCTTCTCCATCCAGTCGTTGCTGCCGTCGTCGGCAATATCGATCATCTCGTCGACGAGGACGTCGGCCTGGGCCTCGCGCGCGAGCGCGTACTTGGTCCGGAATGCCTCGTGCTGTGTCAGCCACGCAAACACCGTCGACTTAGCGGGCAACGCTTCATCGAGGCAGATGGAGCGGAGGCTTTCTCCATTCGCAATGCGATCGCAGATTATGTCAGATGTCTTGATGGTGAACTTGGTCGGTCTGCCTGTCATTGTCCCCTGCCTTCTGATCGGCTGGTTGGAATTGCATTGATTGTCGTTCGAAGTTCAGCCACTCTCATGCCGTGCATTACGCTGAGACATGGACGCTAGAACTAAAGGGGACCTTGAAATGAAAGAACTAAGGGAAATTCTCGCCAAAATTGAACGCGGCGATACCCTGGATGCAACAGCGGTCAAAGCTGCATTGTCTGAAGTTGAGTTAGAAATCAGTGCTCTACGCGCTGCAGTCTCAGTCTTGTACGATAATATCCTGCTCAGCGGCCCCAAAATATATGCCTCCCTCGCGAACATGAATGTTAACAACGGTAGGAAGCAGCCTGGGGTCCGGAAGGAAGTCAGTTTGAAGGTTTTGGAGATTGCCCATTCCCTGGATGAAGCCATCGAGCCGAGGGACTGACCGGCTGACCCACTTGGCGCTGTCATAATGTGACCAGTCCGGAGTGGCTTGGCAGTAGAGACATATAGCCTGTAAGAGCTGAGCCAGCATGGACGGGAAACGCCTTCCTATATGGATAAACATCCAGAAAGGAGGCGCTGCTCATGCTCCAACATCTTACCGATTACTGGCCGCTCATAGCGCACGCTGCGCAAATCGTGGCTGCCATGACGACAATCTACCGAAATTTAAAAGCCGCCCGATGACAAGTCGGGCGGCTCAACTATTTACCACGAAAATCGTGGTTTTTCTTGCGCTACCACGATTTTCGTGGGACAATAATCTTGCCGAAGCAATCCCGCTTCGGCAGGACTAGGAGGTCCAAATGGGCGTTAAGCTCACACTCCAAGTCCGGATCGGCAAGTGGAGACTGACAATCTCCGTAGCCCGGTAACCGGGGGCCGGAGGGGTCTAGCCACCCTTCCGGTTCCCAGACGATATAGCAAACTTTGGAGGCCATCTCAATGACCGAAGAAATCCTGGATGCTGCCAAACTTAAACATCTTCGAACCGGCGCACATCTGACGATGCCTCAATTTGCCGAGGCGATGGGGCTGCCTCTTAGATCGTATGAGGATCTTGAGCAAGGGAGGGTAGCTTTTAGACCGATCCATCATAACGCGGCGACGTGGGCCCTCGTCAGGCTATTCAAAGCCGGTGCGATTCCTGGTGGCCTTCCGTTTGATGTTGAAGAGACTATAAGGATCTCAGCTCAAATGATTGTCGAACGAAATGGGACAGCCAAATAATATCTCTTCCATCAGGAGATCAGAAGTGACGGGTGACCTGCATCGCTACATAGAAAAGATGAAAAAGATGATGGGCGAAATTGACCAGCTCATTGAGGAGGACAAGATGCTCCTTGACATGCATCGCCGCTTTGGAATCACCGACGAGGCCGGCGAAAAGCAATTGTTGAACGGCTTGCAAAGTCTCGAAGAGAGCCGGAAGCGTTATTCGAAATACCTCGAAAACGCCATGGCTTCGTCGTTGGGAATACCCCAAAAGACACGACACTCTCCAAAGTGAGAAGCCCGACCAACAGTTATGCCGATCGGTCCTGAAACTATAATCTGGCTTGGCCGAGTTATAGTAAAGCGGTTGTTTGGTATAACAACCGTGGATGACGGTTCGGCTTAGCCAGGCGTATTCATCGCCGTCATTTTCCTCTTGGGAGGAATGGGTATCGGTCGCACCGCCCCATCTCGACATCAGAACTTGTTCTGTTCAATGCTCGATCTTTCGCACGAACCTCTCAACATCGTTGTGCCGTCGCTTTTTCTTCTACCTGTTATCTGACCGCTCCCGCGATTGATCGCGTACCGCGCTGTAACGCTGTCCTGGAGAATGATCTCATCATCATTCGCAACGACACGTGTCCGCGTCCCGACGAAGTACCACCCACTCCCATCGTTCTCATGAATACGGACGGTGCGCGTGTCCCATGTGAGTTCGTAGCGAAGTTTGTAGCTTACCTGACTACCATCGCCCTTGGATACTGTGACATTGCATAGCAAATAAAGATCCGCGGCCGACGCGGTCTGCACACAGAATCCTATTATCAAACCGATGAGCGCCAACCCCAGCTTGTGCATATTATCCCCCACGACACAGCCCCGAGGATAATACAATCACAACAAGAATAACGAGTCTATACGGGTCTACCGGGGCATCGCCTGACACCGCCTATGCTGATAAAATTACGTCAACTTCTCGTGCCGCACGTTTTTCAGGACTGGCATGGGCTAACCTTGGGGAACATGATGACAAGATTCTACGTCGCGAAAATCGTTAGAACTAACGGAACGAGAAGTAATCCAATTACTCTTTTTGCCGAAAATGACGACGATGCTCGGTCCAAAGTCGCCGCGAGCAAGTTGGCTTATGGCCACAAGGAAATATTCATCGCTCACCTCAGTCCAGAAAGCCAGGGGACATTTGACCGTTGGGTAGATGACAACAATGGTATCGTTGAGCATGCTGACTATGCGTTTACAGACGATGGACCAATAAGCACATACAAACTGTTTCAGAAGAAACAGTAGGCGAATCTGCCCGGAATGATCGCGCCCCTGGCTCATGATTGCCGTTTCCGGCCTACAGGCTATGCCTGATCTGAGGGGTTCCAGCGCTTGCGCGAATTGCTACAGGCGACCACTGGGCCGCGTAGGACGTTGGTCTTCCGAATAGGTCCTTATTTCCCTCGACAGCAAGTTTTACTTGGTGCAATCTGAACTTGCTGTCTGGATGGAGGATAAAACGTGGACCCTGTAAGTTTCTTGGGCCTCGTGGCCGCGATTATTACTATCGCAGATGCAATAGAGAAAAGACTCGGAAAAACTCCAGAGCCGAATGAACTGGCGTCCGCTTATATGGCCGAGATCGATGCCGGGCGAAGAGTGCCGATGCCCGGAGTGACGCAAGAAGATATAACTCGGATCGCCGAGCAATACATCAGCATCAAGAATTTCAACGGACCTTTTATCGACCGTATAAAAAGGTATTGCATCCAAACCTACCAAGATGCAATCGACAACAATCCGAATGATAGAGAGCTTGATGATGCCTACCGACATGCGCAGCAATGCGTCTGCCGCAATATAGGGATGGCACGGCGACATCTTTCGCCGGGCGGCACGGGTTGGGACGATTTCAGTGAGTGGTTTGATCAATTCAACTGCCTGGACAGGATCTAACACAAGCCACGTATATCTCATGACATGGAGATCGGATCTGCGCGGCCCGTACGGGCCGTTATCGATTTACCCAGCGGCTTACCGTTTGCCCCGCTTGCTGAAACGAAAAAAGGCCGCTCGAAAGCGACCCTCTGTTGCGGTGAGCGCCAAAAGCGCAAATCACCAATTCTTGCACGGAAGATGGCCGATAATGCCAAATTTGCCAAGCATTTTTTAGTGAATTTCACCAGCATCCCCAAAGTTTCTGGGAAAATCTACGTGTTAGCTGCGATCCAAGCATCGGTGATTGCAGTCTCGAAGCGCTTCCTGGCGGTCTCGTCGCTGCGACCGATCTGCTTGCCGATTAGGCCGAACGACACGTCGTAGGAACGCCACCAGAGGATGCGCCAAGCGGACCTGTCTAGGTGCCTCACCCACGACAACGCCGTCAGGTAGTCAGAGACGTCGGCCGGCGTTGGCTGGAAGCGAGGCTGCGCGTCATCGTCTGGATCGTAGGCGTCGAGGTATTCCCGCACGTAGTCCGGCGACGACGACTTGATAATGAAGAAGCGGCGCTCGCGATCGGGAACGGCACGCAGCGTCTTCATGGCGCGCATCAATCGCTCCTCGATTTCCGTGCGTGGCACCTTGGTCTTGGACGACGCCACCCGCGGCGCTGGACGCCGATCTGGCTGGGCGCGAAGGCTGGCGCGGTTGTGAATTCGCAGGTGGCTGTCCTCCGGCAACACCATGCAGCCAGGCACACGCGGCTTGGCAGTCGGGGCTTTCACTCGGGTCTTACGAATTTTTGGCATACTTTGCCCCCATCTTAACAATGCCGCGGCGTTCCAGTGACATGCACACGTAGGACGGCCGCCAGTTGATCGGTGTTGGTGCCCTCCTCGGTGGGTCGATCTGGAACCAGTCGCCGTTTGCGTCGAGGAAGAACTGAAGCCCATCGGCTGCGAAGTGGCCCATCATGTCGTCAAAGAGCAGATCGCAGATGAGGCCGGTCCCGCGAGGCGCCGTATTCATTGGCCGCCAAGGATTTTCGCGGTCATGTGATTCTCGCTCTTGCCGTTCCCTGATCGTCATGCTGCTAACTCCCTATCGCGCCAGTCGACGCCATCGTTGGGCTCAAGAAGGTTGGCGGGAACCATGCAGCCCGGAAGTCCCGGCGCTGGCCCCCACTGGGCGGTCAGCCACTTCGATTCGCGGCGACCGTAGCCAAGCCGCTTGCGCCAATCCTCCTCGCCGACCATCTTCAACGCTTGCGGCTCCGCAGGCGCGAAGCTTTCGAACCGACGCTTCGAGATGAAGCGGCAGGCGTGCTGAACTTCGAGGTTTGGTTTTTCCTTGAGCAGGGACCTGTAGCCGGGGATCGCCGCGAGGCATGCTGCTCGATCATCCAAGCAGAGCTTCTTCCAAGCGTCGTGGGCTTCTTTTTTGCCCATGCCCTTGTGTGTCGGGTATGCCTTCCAGAAGGTCTCGAACTGCTCTGGATAAGAAAATCTTTTCTTCGATTTCGGCTTCTCGTCCGAACTGGTTTCGGACAAAGAACCGTTAGGTTCTTCTATTAATATCTGAGCTTCTGAGATTGGTTGAACGTCGGTTGAACGCCCGTCCAACGGATGTTCAACTTCACCGCTGTTTTTCCTACGTTTTTTCGCTGATGTTTTTCCGGCCTCTGATTGCTTCTTCAGCATTTCTGCGCGGGAAGTGAACGCATTTTCGCAGCGAACATTCCAAAGCCCGCAGTCGAGCCGAACGATTTTTCCTTCCTCCAAGAGGTCATTCAAGACCTTTTTGAACACTCGAATATCGGCACCGCACATGCGCGCCAGGCGCTCCTCGGATTGGTCCAGGGCCACGCCCCGGTTATACATCTCGTTCAACAGGACAGTGTAAATCCCGATCTCCTGAGCCTTCATCCCCCGAATCCCGCCGAGGAAGTCGTCCTGAAACCACTGCACGTAAGGCAGCAGGCAGTGACGATAATCCGGCACGTAGTCAGCTCGCATCAGAACGACCTCGCCGCGTTGCGGACAGCCGAGCAGGCTATGTCAATGAACAGATCGACGGTCTTGACCGGCCCGTTGCGCTGCTTGGCGATGATGAATTCAAGCTTGTTTTGGCATTCGACCAGGCGCTCCGACCGCTCGAACTCGGACTCCTCGTCTTTGCCTTTGGCCTTTTCGAGGTAGTAGGCTTCGCGATAGATGAACGCGACCGTGTCAGCGTCTTGCTCGATCGAGCCGGAATCGCGTAGGTCAGAAAGCATTGGCCGCTTGTCTTCTCGGCTTTCGACGCCACGCGATAGCTGCGACAGCGCCACCATAGCCAGATCGTTCTCACGGGCGATCTGGCGCAGGCCGGCGGATATTTCGCTGACCTCAGACACACGGTTCCCAGCGTAGCGCGATGACGCTGCAATGAGCTGCAGGTAATCGACGATCAGGAGATCGATCTTACTGCCGGCGCGCTCGGCAACGTCCTGCATGCGCTCGACCTTGACCCGCAGGTCGGTGATTGAAAGGCCGGACTGCTCTTCGATCCAGAGCGGCAGTTGGTTCAGGTTTTGCTTCGCTGCGACAATGCCCTCGAAATCCTTCTCCGATACCCTGCCGGTGATCAAATCATTGTACGGAACTCGTAGGTTCCAATCGTAGGCGATATCGGTCAGGGCGCGCATGGCAAGGCGATTGGAACCCATTTCCAGCGATATGAAACCGACGCCGGCGCCGCTCCTTGCTGCCTTGATCCCTATCCCCAGGCCGACGGCAGTCTTGCCCATAGACGGCCTGGCGCCGAGAACGACCATCTCGCCGCGCTGAAGGCCACCGGTTGCTGCGTTTATGTCGGCCAGTCCCCAAGTGATGCCGGTTATACCACTTCCACGGTTGATAGCGTCCTGGACCTCGTCCAAGGCGGTATCGGCAGCTTCGGATATCGAGAACCTTGTCTTTCCCCGTCCGCCGCCCCGAAGCGCGGCTGCAATATCGTCGAATGCCCGCGTCGCGTTGCGGATCAGTGCGCCCGGATCGACGCCAGGGTCATTTGCCGCGACCGCAATATTCTCGGCCTCGATCGCCAGACCGATCCGCGCGGATTGCGAAAGCAGGTTCGGGATGCTGTTCTTGAACCCGGCAATGCCGTGAACGGTGTTCGAGGCGAGAGCGGCCAGATATGCCGACAGGGGCCGGCCGATCAACTTGTTCCACTGCGCCGCCTCGTCTTCCGGAAACAGCTTGTGAACTATGCCGAGACTTGCGCTGTTGTATCGCTCGTGCCCGAGCAGCATGTTTTCGTAGATCCGCCGGTGAAGTGGCTCCACGAAGTGTTCTGGCTTTACGACGCCCAGCACGGCCGTCACGCTACCGGCCATCAGCAGAGACCCGAGTATCTCTTGCTCGATCTCCGGCACGAAGCCGCGGTTGGGCAGATTGAGGTGAGCGCTACCGTCTGGCATCCACAAGATCCCCGGCGGTGAACAGTTGGTAGAATTTCCTGAATGCCAAGGCGGCGGCGCGTCCGTCCTCAAGCTTCAGCGTCAGGTCTGCCTGATTTCTGGCAGCAACGTAGGCGTACCAGGCCTCGCTTTGCGCTTCCAGCGAAGGCAGATCATCATTGGCGACGTTCGTGGCAGCCAGCGCGCATCCGCGTTTGGAGATATTCATAGCGCCACGCCCCCTGTCCGCGTCCTGTCAATTTCAGGAGGATAAAGATCGGGGCGAAGATCAGATCGACTGACGCCGCTGACTCGCTCGACAGCGAGCACGCGGCCTGCCGGCACCTTCTTCCACTGGCAAACAGCTTGAGCGGTCACGCCAATGCGGCCGGCCAGCTGAGAAGGGCCACCCACTGCTTTCAAAGCTTTCTTGAGGGACATAAGGAAATCTCACTTGATTTAATCAAGCGAAATAAAGCAGATTTTAACGCCTTTTTCAAGTAGTGCTTTATTGAAAACTTCAGGCGTGCCTTTATCCTGCCAACAGCACTGGAGAAATCAAGCGATGACAAGTCCGTCTTTGGGTCAGCAGATAAAAGAAGCGCGCAAGCGGGCTAGCATGACGCAAGCCGATGTTGCTGAAAAAATGTCAATCAGCGTTCAGGCGGTTAGCCAATGGGAGACGAACAGGACTATTCCGAATTATAAAAACCTTCGTGATCTCCAGCGGCTCATAGGAGTGTCAATAGACGACGGCATGACGGCGAAAGATTTCCTTCAAAGCATGCACGTATCTTGGGAAGAGCCGGATGTGGCCGTTCGAGCTCCGATCGTCGATTGGAAGAACCCGAGCGAATGGGGGAATGTCGATCCCGACGACACAGATGATGAAAACCCCTTTCGGTGGGTCGCCGACGACTTCTTAGAAGTGCGCTGGAAGCCAATCGGGGACGTTTTTGCGTTGAGAGTAAGAAGCGATTATTTAAGACCAGATTTTATGACTGGCGATTTCATAATAATCGATACCGGTCGCGCTGCAGAGAAAAACGATGTTGTGGTGGTTGAAACGGAGGAGCGCGTTATATTAGGAAGATATATACCCATGGGTATAGATGAACATCGAGCACCGATATTCGAAATCCGGGATAACATCCCCAGTCCCCCGAATTCTACCACCAAGCGTTTCGATGCACAAAAGCCGGGGCGCGTGATTGGGGTTGTTCGTGAACAACGTCGATATTTCCGTATGGATTAATTTTTCATAAATTTTCTCTTGATATTTAAATCAAGCGATGCTTTATTTTTTCCATCAAATCGATGGAGCCTATATGACGTCGCACCTCACTCAACTTGACATCGATATTGCCAGCGCATTGCTGCATGATCGACAGCGCCGCTCATCGGTCTCATGTGCGATCAACGCTCACCTGAATGCCGTTCGGGTTGACGAGGCACAGTTTGATGACGCAGGCGTCGCGTTCAATGCCGCAGCGGCGGCGTCAGTGATACTTTGGTTGAATGCCTTTGCCGTGAGGACTACGGCGCCCCGGAAACGATCGCGATATTCCTTCGGTCGCTGGTTCTGCCATCGCGCACGCATGCGTGTGACGCCCGCCACGAGAAGCTGCGATGACCCGTTGGATCAGATATCACTTGGGTTTGTGTGTTCGTGATCTATAATATTCGCGAAGCTTCATCCACTGCTCGAACCGCTTGCTATTCGATACCTTTGGCGCGTCGAATATACCGGCCTCAATGCGTTCAATATTCCCGCCTGATGCCTCCGATATTGCCTGTAGGTGCGTCACTATTTCGTCCCAGGACTGGGGATAACCATCGGCGTCCAACAGGACGTAGAGTGTGTTTTCATCGGAAAATTGCCGCGTCGCCCACTCGTCCCAGCCGCTCAGCCGTTTTTCATAGTTGTGAATTTCCGCAGAACGCTGAGCATTCTCACGCTCTAACCTGGCAATCTTTTCGAGGAGCTCTCCAAGCTCGGCGTCAAGTTCTTCAAAGGTATACTGGAGACGCTCTACGATCTCACCGTTCATCGAGCGGTTATTCAGTTCGGCCGCAGATTTTATGCGCTCACGCAACCCGTCGGGCATGCGCAAGAGGAATTTGTCCAGCTCTTCATTCGGTGTCTTCGGCGGTCTATCCATGGTCAACCCCTATAATATCAGTTCGATATTAAATAAATGATATCGAATCGATATAAGGAATTGACATAGAATGATATCAAAGCGATATTAATCTTACTGGAGGATGAATGTATGAAAGGTGAAGCTAAACTTCTTTGCCGCCTCCCACCGGAAATCAAAGGATTCCTCGAAAAGCAATCCGAGAAATTCGGGAGCTCCATGAACAGCGAAGTCGTTCGCAGTATCAGGGAGCGGATGGAAAGAGCGGAAAGGGAAATGCCGGCTCAAGCCGGAGAATAGCAGCAGACGGGGAAAGAGTTTGGCGACCAATCCCCGCCTCTGCAAAGTCCACATCAAACAAAAGGAATTGCCTGATGAGCAATCACAGGAATAGCACGCCCGCGCCCGATATTTCAAGTGAAGGCGCACCCGTGAATAAAAAATCTGCGGCTGAGAAAGCCCTCCTCGATCTCGAGGCCCAGATTTGCGACATCTACGCTATGGTTCACGTCTCGAGTTTGCTTTTCGAGGATCTGATCGAAAAGCCTTTCATGGGAGACAAACTCAAATTTGTCTCATCCTATGAGATGGACATGCTGAGCTTCGCTTGCCACGACCTTGTGGGGCGAGCCTCATCCCTGCGGAATGATTTCTATGCCGCTGCTCATGGGAAGGACGCGTGATGACCGCAAGCACCACCGCCGGCCTCTCGGGGCCATCAAGCCTTGTCTTGGACGCTCAGAACATCCTCTCGGAGATCAAGCACCTCAACGAGGCAATTTTCATGGCGGCGCACGGTCTTGGCAACCGCGACCACATGAACGCAATCACGTCCGTCGCAGACATCATCGACAAGAAACTCCATGTCGTTGAGGAGATGCTCGACGCAGCGCGGGGGGCAGATCAATGAATCTTTCCCGCAGACAATCGCTCGGCCTGCTCGCCGGCGCCGTGATCCCGCCAACGGTGGTCGTAGGCGCCGCGCCGCTCGTAGCGGTAGCAACCAAGATGACACCGCAGGAGCGGTATGATTTCCACCTGGCAGAACTCAAGAAGGCTGCTGAGGAAATCGAACCGATGATAGGCCGTTGGCATGTCTCCGGACTTGCCGAAGGCGAGACAGGGGGATGTGCCCTGATCATCACGGCCTTTCGGGTGACCGGCCGATATCAAGGTGATGGTTTGTATGAGCGCGGCAAGCCGAACTGGAACGGGGTCTTTACGCGATACAACGTTCGCCTTCTCGATCATCGTATCGATGACGAACGGCTGTTTGAAGTGAGAGGCCCAGGCGAACGAATGCAGCTGATCGAGTCCAATCTCAACACCTTCATTGGCCGCAAAGTAGGAGCGCTCTCATGACCCAACGCAAGGACAGGTTCCGAGATGCCCTTGGTGCGGCCGAAAGCTATCTCCGCGCTTTGGAGTTGATGGCTTGCGCCACCTTCGACGGGGGAGGCAAAGATTATTGCGCTTACCTCGCAATCATCGCCGCCGCCAAAGCCGAGGTTAACGTCGCTCAGGTTATCATCGACGTGATGGAGGTCGACTGATGTTGACCGACCTCATTGCTCAATACCATGAAGCCCAGCGCGTCTGGCAGGCTCAGTTCGACGAAGACGACACAAAGGCCAGCAACTCTAAGGAATGGGATGCATACGAGGCAGCAGAGGACGCCATCCTCTATTACCCGTGCAAGACCCTGGAGGATGTCCAGACGAAAGCCAGCTTCGTGCTTGCGGACACCAATGCCCTCGATAGCGTGACGAACTGCTTTCGCTCGGATGATGGCGCGCCGTCCTTGGTCCTCTTCCTTCGCTCACTGCTGGGCGAGCCGCCTGTGGATAACGGGGGAAACTGAGCGATGGCGACCGAAACGCCCCATCCGGTCGGCGACGACGAACCGGTGACCCTTGCCGAGGCATGCAGCATCTTCTTCCGTGGCAGGCTGACGAAGTCCGCTCTCCGAACGGAGGCGCGCAAAGGCAATCTGGAAATCCTCCAGATCGCCGGGAAGGACTTCGTCACCCGCAACGCCATCGAAAGGATGAAAGAGAAATGTCTCAGAAGAAACGACCAGCCCGGCTCTGGCTCAGGCCAGACACCGGGACCTGGGTTATCAAAGACGGGAGCAAGCGCGTCAGCACAGAATGCCCTGAGGCTGAAGTTGCAGCAGCGCAAGCAAAGCTCGCAGACTACATCGCAGCCCAATACCAACCAGAGCGCAGCAGTCGTTCCGCTGAAGTCTCCATAGGTGATGTACTGCTGGTCTACCTCGATGAGAAATGCCCGAAGACCGCGCGGCCGAAGGAAACGGAGGCAATGATCGCACGGCTGAACGACTTCTTCGGCGATATGCTGATCTCGGAGATCCGTGGGAAGACGTGCCGGGAGTTTGCCGACGACCGCGGCAACGAGGGCGGGGCTCGTCGCGATCTCGAAGTCCTTCGCGCGGCCGTGAACTATTACCATGCCGAACATACGCTCGACATGGTTCCGAAGATCACCCTACCCCAGAAGGGAACGCCTCGCCAAAAGTGGCTTACGAGGAAGGAAGTGGCAAAGCTCTTGCGCGCCGCGCGGGATGAGAAGCAGTGCGGTCACCTGGTCCGGCTGATCATGATCGGCCTCTACACCGGCACGCGCCTATCAGCGATCCTGAACCTGCAGTGGATACCGAACGTCAACGGCGGCCACGTAGACCTCGATCGGGGCGTAATCTATCGCAAGGCCGAGGGCGAGCGTGTGGCGCATAACAAGCGCAAAACGCCGGTCAAGATCCCGCCTCGCCTGCTCCGCTTTCTGCGATACTGGAAGCTGGCCGACACGAAGACCGATTCGGAAGGCCGTAAGGTCACCTTGCGCTATGTGGTTCACTACGCCGGGGAGAAGATCGTTAAGCCTCACAAAGCCTTCAGGACGGTCCGAGGCGCGGCAGGCTTCGATGATGACGTAACACCGCACGTTCTGCGCCATACGCGCGCTACGTGGCTTGCACAGGCCGGCATTGATACCGAGCAGGCAGCAGCGTCCCTGGGGCTAACATCGGAAGAGTTCGAGCGGACCTACGCGCATGCGAGTCCTGATTTTCAGAACGAAGCAGCGAACGCATTTTAACCGGTCCGCAAGCCAAACGGTCCGCAATCGGTCCGTAGGTCAAAAAAGTAAGTATCGAGGAATTCAGATTTTCGGGAAATAAATGAACCTTTTCAATGGTTCAGACTGGTCGGAGTGGAGTGATTCGAACACTCGACCCCCACGTCCCGAACGTGGTGCGCTACCAGACTGCGCTACACTCCGTGACCAGCGGCGCTTCTATAGACCAGCCATTTTTGATGTACAAGCACCAAATTCAAAAAAACCATTTGTTTCTTGACGAAAAGATTACAGAGGCAATTGCCTGGAAAATCGGCAGAAAAAACAGGCGGTGAACCGAGCAAAGTGCATAAGACGCAACACTTTCGGCAAAATCCCACTTGTACACGCGGATGGGAATTTTCTTTTGCCGGCTTTGGCGCTAAAGCCCTTAGCGGGACAGGCGGAAATGTCGTGGGACAGCGGCGCTTCCGCAACCGAATGCGAGACAGAAGCTCAAGGACGATACGATGAATATCCGCATGATCACCGCGGCGGGACTGTTGCTGGCGCTGGCCGGCTGCGCCAGCACGACCACGACACCAATTCTCCCGGCGCTTGTAAGCAACCCGGTGCAGGACCGCTGGGAAGGCCAGTCGGCCGGGCGCTTCTTCGCCTCCTACGGCCCTCCGATCTCCGACCGCGACGAAAGCGGCAACCGCGTCTACACCTGGCGGGGCGGCTACAAGACGGTCACCATCGCGACCAAGGACGGGAAGAAGGGCGGCAAGCGCTATCTGAGCTGCAAGGCCGATATCGTCACCACCCAGAGCTACGTCATCCGCTCGGTCCGCATCCTCGGCGACCAGCCCGGCACCAGCGGCTCCTCCTATTGCGCCGAACTGCTGGCGCCGCCGCCTGAAAAGGCCAGCTGAGTCTCACACATTATCGGGGACGAAGGTTTTGCAGGCGGCTCGCAAGGGTCGCCTGTCTTGTTGCGGCTAGCCATTTGAACACTTTGCTCACTGGCCGGCCCATTTTGTCTGGAAAATGTCCTTCCCGAGAGAGGGGTG
>NZ_AJVM01000048.1:0-1419 GCF_000281735.1 Rhizobium sp. AP16
TAGACAACGTGACATCGCCCCATCTATGCACCATCGACCATAATCCAGTGGAGCTGGCGCATCACATTGAAGACTATCTAACTAAATTGAAGGAGCGGCGTGTCTGTAGCAGTGAGAGGGCTGTTGCTCTGGATCAAACAATCAGACAATTGTCCCAAAGGTAAGCCAAAACTGGCTTGTTTCACTATCTTTGAGGTGAAAATCTCGAGTTCTGTCGGTTATTCTCTAAGTTACCCCTCAAGCATCCGTCTCCTGAAAAAGCGCTCACTAGTCAGTCCTAAGCAGAGTGTTACGAGGCCGAATGCAATAATATATTGTTCGCTCACGAGACGATCACTGTACGTTTCGTAGAAGGCTGTTCGCATCCACTCAACGCATTCCAGTACTGGATTATATGACAAGGGAACTGCGAGATTATCAGGAAGATTTGACGCAACAAACATTGTCCCAGATGATATATAAAGGCATATCAAGGTGAGCTGATATATGGTTACTACGATTGGAAAAAACATTGTCGCTACTCCTACCAGGGTACCGCAGCCAAAGGCAAGAAAAACGGTGACGAGATAGGCGCAGACAGCTCGCTCAATATTGAAGGGAAAAGGATTTTGCCCCAAAATCCATAGGATTATGATGATGAGTGAGAGGGTAATAAACGCGGATATCACTTCTAGAACTGCGCGGCCTATCATCACATCTAAAACTTTTACCGCAGGGAACGCGATCATTGGCCTATTCGAGACGAGGGAAAATCCCATGAAGCGTGACACATACATAAAGGTCAACGTTGGGACGAGTCCAGTTGCATAAAAGAGGGCTGTGCTTTCTCCATAAGGCGAGGATCCTCGGCCAGCAACCGCGTGGATAATGATAAGGACACCCATGTGAACCAAGGGCCAAAGAGGAACGACGATAAATCCCAGCCCATGATTAAAAAAGCGCGTCCGCATGTCACGAAGAATGACGGCACTCATGACGTTACGTTGTTCAACAAGGGCTTGAATGACGCGGGATTTATTCTTATGTTTTGAAATTATTTCCATTATGAATACATTTAAGGAGGTGTGTGACGCTCGCATTATTTCTGTGTCTTGAAGAGATATCAATTATCTTACGGTCTGAGTTTCATAATGCCATTTTTACCTAATTTCTCTGAACAATTGCTTTAATACAATATTATCCTTCAGCTATCAACTGACCATTGTCGGCTAGCGCGATAGCTGGAGAGCCCCCCGGTTTGGCCGGACAGTCGGCTAGTTTGATTTAGCCCTGATGAACTGCCGAGGGGAAGCCGTCTTGAGCGCGGAATGGGGATAGATTTCGTTGTAGTCTTCGATCCATCCATCGATCTGCCGGAGCGCGGTCTTGGCGTCCGGAAGAGGTGAGATGCGGATATAGGGCGATGTCACGTTGTCTACA
>NZ_AJVM01000049.1:0-3973 GCF_000281735.1 Rhizobium sp. AP16
GGCGGCCGCCATCGTGGCTGCTTCGGCCTCGAGAGCGCCGGCCGAGAGAATATTGCTCACCTTGATGCCGGAGGTGGCACCGAGCGTCATGCCGCCAGTGCCGGCGAGCGTGATGGTGCCGCCGGCATTGTCGGTGGCTGCAAAATCGATGCCGGAGATCAGCAAGCCGGCTTCGATATTCTGGCCACCCGTAATGCCGACACTGCCGGCCGACAGAATCTGGCCGCTATCGCCCAGATCGACGCTGCCGGTGATGCCGACGTTGCCGTGGCTGGTGATGCTTTGAGCCTGCAAAATGCCTGCACGCGCGGTCAGGTCGCCGGCCGATAAGACCGTGCTGGTAGAGACCGCGCCGTTCGCAGCCGTCAGCGTCATGGCCCCGGTCTGGCCGAGCACGATGGTGCCGCCCGCCGTATCCGTGGCGGCGAAATCGACGCCGGATATCAGCAGCGGCGCGGCAATGTCAGCGCCGGAAATAGCGAGATCACCGGCTGCGATCACCTGCGTGCCGACATTGACGTCACCGCTCGCCGCAATAATAGCATTGCCGTGGCTGGTGATGCTGCTGGCAGAGAGATCGACCGATTGCGTGCTCAGATCACCAGCCGCCAACATGGTGCCAGCAATGATATTGCCGGTTGCCGCAAGGGTCATGCCACCGGACTGGGCCAACACGATATTGCCGCCGGACGTATTGGTGGCGGCAAAGTCGATGCCCGAAATCAATGTGTCGGCGGCAATGGAGCCGCCATTGACGGTCAGCCGGCTGGCCGAAAGGACCTGGCCGTCAACATCGAGGCTGGCATTGACGGTCGTGTCACCATGGCTCGTGATGCCCTTGGAGCGCAACTCGACCGCATCTGCCGTCAGGCCGCCGGCGGCAAGCAGCGTATCGATATCGGCCGGACCGGAGGAGGTAAGCGTGATATCGCCACTTGCGGTCTGGACGATACTGCCGTTGGTAGTCGCCGTCCCGGCAAAATCCACGCCGGAAATGACAGCGCCCGCCTGGATGGCCGGACCGGAGACGCTGATATTTTCAGCGCCGAGGATCTGGCCGCTGACATCGGTGGCGCCTGAAAGCGTTATATCGCCGTGGCCGGTAATGTTGGTGGCCGTCAGTGTCGCACCGGTCGCATTGATTGCCCCGGCGGCCATCATGGTCGGCGCCTTGATGGCGTCGGTGACAGAGATCGTCAGGTCGCCGCTTTGCGTGAGGATGATATCGCCGCCGCCGGCGTTGGTGGCTGCAAAATCAATACCGGCGATGATCGCCGCCGCATTGATGCCCTGCCCGGTGATGCCGACATTGCCAGCGCCCAACACCTGGCCCGTCACCGTTGTCGCCCCGGAAAGCGCGATATCCTTGTGACCGGTGATGTTGTCGACGACGATGTTCGGACCGCTGACGCCAAGAGCGCCGGCGGCGTTGAGCGATCCGACGTATACGTTGGCGGAAGACGCAATTGTGAGATCGCCGCTTTGCGTCTGGACGATATTGCCGTTCGCGGCTTCGGTTGCCGCGAAGTCGACGCCCGAAACCACCGCACCGGCGCGGACACTCGGGCCAGACGCTGTGATGTTGCCTGCGCCGAGGACCTGACCACTGACGTTGATGGCGCCGGACAAGGCGACATCACCATGTCCCGAGATGGTGTCGGCCACCGTCGTCCAACCGTCGACGATCATATTGCCGGCCGAGAGGATCGTGCCGGCGGTGACATGGCCCAGGCTGCTGTTGACAGTCAGATCCCCGCTTTGCGCGAGAACGATATTGCCGCCGGCGGCATTGGTGGCGGCAAAATCGACGCCGGACACCAATAGGCCGGCGCTCAAGCCAACTTGCAGGCCGGGTCCACTTGGCTTGCCATTAAAGGTGATGTTGTTCGCAGCAAGAAACTGGTTCTCGACCGAGGCACCGCCGTCTATGACGATGTCGCGATGACCGATAACGCTGTCGGCATCCAGAAGAAGCGACTGAACATAAAGATTGCCAGCCGATAGCAGGCTGCCGACCGTCATGTTGCCAGAGCCCGTCCGCAAGGACAAAGCTCCCGTCGATCCAAGCACAATATTGCCGCCCGATGCTTCGGTGGCGGCGAAATCCACACCCGAGGCAATAGTGCCACCCACTTGCATGGCCTGGCTGTCGACAGTGCCGTTCGCCGTGATCGCGACATCGCCGGCGCCAAGGATCTGGCCATCAACCTTGATGGCCGCATTGATGTCGACAGCGCCATGCGCAGTGATGTTCTGAGCTCTCAACGCGGGAGCGTTGACCACTATATTGCCGGCCGACAGGAGAGCGGTCGCGTTGATCTCGCCGCTGCTCGCAGCAAGCTGAATATCGCCCGCGCTGGCAAGAACCGCATTACCGTTCGGCGCGGCATTGGTGCCGGCGATATCGAGGCCGGAGACGACCATGCCGATTGAGATTGCCTGGCCATTGGCCGTCACATTGCCTTGCGCCAGAACATTGCCGGAGACGGCGATATCCGCGCCGGCATTGAGGCCGATATTGTTGTAGCTGAGAAGCGAAGCAGCCGTGATCGAGCCGGTATCGGCCGTGATCGTCAGCGCACCGGCGCTATTGATGCCGCCGGCGATCCGGACATCGCCGCTCGAAGCGGCAAGCGTTGCCGCGCCGCCCGCCGTGACGCTGCCGGCGGCAATGCCACTGGCCGAGGCCAACAGCACATTGGTGGCGCTATTGACCTCCGCGTCGGCCGAGAGAAGACCTGCGCCGCTCGAAAGTGCAATATCGCCATCGGCGGCGACCGCGTTCAAGGTGATGCCTTGATCCGCCTTGATGTCGACACGCGCCTTCGAGGCTACCTTGGCTGCCGTTACCTTTGCCTTCGAGGTGACCGAGACGCCCTGCTGGCCCGAGACATTGCCGAGCGAGATTTTGCCATCGGCCGACAGCGACAGTTCGTTGGTGTTGGCGGCCATGTTGCCGCTCATACGCACGCCGGCACCCTTCTCGGTGACGACGACCTTGATGCGGTCGGCCTGCATGGCGCCAAGCGCGGTGCCGTCGATGGCATATTCCGGCATGCCGGAAATCGGAGTGAGCGCCTGCGCCTCGCCGGTGGCGTAGTCAAACTTGTTGGCGCCGGCCGTCAGCCGCAGCGTTTTACCGTAGACCGGGCCGTTGACGCTGATGGTGCGGGAGACGACGTCGAAGAGATCGACGGTACCGGGAGCAGCAGCGAAATTGCCACCATTAGGTCCGAAGGTCACGTCACCGCCATTGATGGTGAAGCCGGTGAGCCGGCCGTCGGTGCCTATATCGGGAACGCCGGTCGTCAGGGTTGCGCGCGGCGTATTGATGAAGCCGCAGCCATCACAGGTGATCCCGTTCGGGTTGGCGATGACGACATCGGCTCTGCCGCCATACACTTCCGTCGGACCATTCAGCGCCGAGCGATTGCCGCTCGTCACCTCGTTGAGGATGACGGAGGCCGGACCCGAATTCTTCAGGTTCGGATTGCCCGGGGTGACGCCGCCAAGATTGGAGGTGCCGACCTCGGCATTGTTGTTGTTGAGAATGAGGCCGGGCGTACCGACGTTGAAATTGTCGTATTTGTTGTGCGACAGGCCGGCGCCATTCGGCGTGACGATGTCGACGAGCGGCACGCCGTTCGGGGCAGCACCGACGCCGGGCTGATTGGCGGGCGGCGCCGTCGGGCTCGCCGCGATCGACTGCGCGTTGGCAATCGCCGGCTGCAGCACGAGCAGGCCGCTCAGTGTCAGCGCCAGACAGGCATGGGCGATCCTGCCAAGGCGGCGCAACCAACCCTCGGCTGTCTCGATCCGCATGACGTCTGCCTTGACTGATATACGGCCGGCTTTCTTGCTCATCGTCTCGTTCCGTCTTTCTGAACGCGTACTAGTCTGCGGTATGCCGGACCATCTCGGTCCGGCATACCGCTTTAGCGATCACTCTTCGCCGGCGCCGTTTGCGCCCCGC
>NZ_AJVM01000050.1:0-4476 GCF_000281735.1 Rhizobium sp. AP16
CCGTGCTTGGGAATTAAAACGCGCAAAATCAAAGCGCCGGCGCGTCGCCTTGCGAACCGATCCGCGACATTGGGTCAGACTATCAACCTCGTCAGTGGCGTCGCTATTGTCTGGACCCTTGGCGACGAGCGCTCGGTTGCACTTTCCATGGCGCCGAAGGCGGTGACGACGCCGATCACTATGGCCGTCCCGTAGGAGATCGGCGCAATTCCGACGCTCGCGCCATCCTGGGCGGTATCATCGACGCCGTTGCTCAAGCACCTGTGCATCGATGATTGGCGCGCCCACCGTCTCGCCGCAGATGTCACCGCTGCGCAGGTCACCGCTCACAGCGAACTGAACGCGGCGTTCACCGCCCTCGGAATCGCCCTGACCGCCCTGCTTTTGCCCGTGCTTATGATGATCTGGCAATAGAAGCGTACAGGTTCAGTGCGCCTGCGATGTGATTGCCACCAAAGGCGTGAGGTTCACACTGCAGTGGCCATTCAGCGGGAGGATCGATCATATCGCCTGAGGTACGAAGTCGCTCGCAGCCACAGGCATTACGCCCTTGAGGAGTGCGATAGACTTCTCCAGCCCTTCGAGGCTGTTAAGCAGCACATCCTCGTGCTCGACCGACAGCCAACCGTCGTAGCCCGCCATCTTCAGGTGATAGCAGAATTGGCGCCACCATTCCTCGCCATGACCGAAGCCGAGCGTGATGTAAGACCAGCTACGGGCCGGGATGTCCATCAACGAGCCGTTCTCGAGAAGCGACGTCGTCGCCTGAACAGGACCGTTCAGCATCGTGTCCTTAGCATGCACGTGATGTACGGCCTCACCCAGAGCCAAGGCCGCGACAAGCGGATCGGCGCCCATCCAGAACAGATGCGATGGATCGAGGTTTGCGCCAATGACCGGACCGACGGCGGCGCGCAGTTTCAGAAGCGATGGCACATTGTAGACATACTGGTTGCCATGCAATTCCAGTGCGATGCGTGCGACACCGTTTTCTCTCGCGAGGGCGGCGATCTCCGTCCAGAACGGCAGAAGCTTTTCCTCCCACTGATAGCGGAGGATGGCCTGCGTTTCCGGCGGCCATGAGGAGACGACCCAATTTGGCATCAGATCGCCTTCACGGCCGGCGGGCAGGCCGGACATAGCGCACACCGTCTTGATTCCCATGTCGCCAGCGATACGGATCGTGTCCTTCAGGCATTCGCCCTGCTCCGGCTGGGTGGGATGCAAGGGGTTGCCGTTGGCGTTGAGGGCGATAATCTCCAGACCGCGATTTTCGAACGCTTTGGCGAAGTCGCGGCGCGAATCGGCGCTCGCCTTCATCGACTGCAGATCGAAATGCGGCGCGGTCGACCAGCCGCCTGTGTTGACCTCGACACCCGAGACACCAAGTCGGGCCGCGTTGTCGAGAAGCGCTTCAAAGGACATGCCGCCGAGGCTGTCGGAGACGAAGCCGAGTTTCATGAGTGGATCCTCTTTTGTCAGTGATAGAGAGACGGCTTGTCCATCTTTGCGATTGTGACGCGCCCACCCTTCCGGAGCGCCTCGACGCCAGCTTCCGCGGCAAGAGAGGCGCAATAGCCGTCCCAGGCATCGGAAGCGATAACCGGAAATACGCCGGTTCGAACGAAGTTCAGGAACGCCTTGTTCTGCAGCCGATAGGCTTCCGCGAAACGAGGACGCCAATCGGTTGCATAACGCTCGTACGCCATCAGTTGACCGTTCTGGCGGATATAGACCGGGGCATTGAGGAAGATCGATCCCTTCTCGCCGACGAGTTCGCCGCGCACGTCATAGCCATAGGCCGCATTGTTGTTGATTTCGATGTTCACGAGCTGGCCCTTGTCGGTTTCGAGGACCATGAACACCGGCGCTCCCGTCCTCGATGCATTAATGCCGGCCGGCTGAAAGACCGAAATTGCCGTGTAGTCGGCGCCCAGCACAAAGCGCGCGACATCCAACTCGTGGGGTGCGGAGTTGGTGATCGCCATCTGCCCGGTAAAATTCGCCGGCGCTTCGACGTTGCGGTGGAAGTTGTGCATCATGATCGCATGGCCGAGCGCGCCATCGTCAAGCCCCGCTTTCATATCACGATAGGACGGATCAAAGCGGCGCATGAAGCCGAGTTGAACGAACTGGCGACCACGCGACACCTCCGCCTCGATCACGACCAAGCACTCCTTCGCGCTCTGTGACAGTGGCTTCTCGCACAGGGCCGGCTTTCCGGCCTCGATCGCGGCGAGCGACAGCGGCGCATGCGTTTCGTCGGGGCTCGCGATCAGGATGGCATCGACATCTCCTCGCCCTATTGTCCCGACCGGATCGATGGAGACATCCGCGGCACCGAATTCTTCCGCTATCTTTCGCGCGCGCTCCGGCGCGGCATCGCAGACCACCTGCAAGGTTGCTCCCGGCAGATCTTCGGCGACGATCCGTGCATGGTCCGCCCCCATGATGCCGGCACCGATAATCGCTATTCTGACTGACATTCCGATATCCTTATTTCTTGAGAGCCCATTGGCGAAGGGAGCGGTCGCCGTAGGCAGCGAGCACGACGATCATCCCCAATATCAGGATGAACCACTGCGGCTGCACACCCATGACGACGAGATAGGATTGGATGGAAGACAGCACGAATGCGCCCATCAGCGCGCCAATCAGGGAAATGCGCCCGCCGGCAAGCAAACAACCACCCAGCACGCAGGAGGCGATCGCCTGGAGTTCCATGAGCCGCCCCATCGAGCCATCCGCAAAGCCGAGCTTGCCGGCTTCCAGCGCCCCGCCGAAAGCGGCGAGCATACCACACAAGACGAAGGCCGACAGTTTGATACGATCCACCCGGACACCACGGGAATGGGCGCTCTCGGCCGAGCCGCCGACGGCGAGAAGCCGGTTGCCGAACGGCATCGCCTTCAACATCACCCAGAGAACGACGAGCACCACGATTAGCCAGTAGAAGGCTGTGTTGAAGTTGAGGAAGTCACCCCCGCCGAGCACGACGTAGGTCCAGCCCTTGCGCGCCGCATAGGGAATGGAGAACGAGAATCCTTCCGTTAGCGCGATGGCGATGCCGCGGAAGATCATCAGCGTACCGAGCGTGATAATGAGGGATGGCGTACCGGTCCGCGTGACGAGCAGCCCGTTGATCAGGCCAATCGCCGACCCAACCAGTATCGCGGCCATGACGGCGACCGATGGATCGACTCGCGCCGCAAGCCAGAGATAGGCGAGCGCGCCCATCCCGAACGTCGATCCAACCGAGATATCGATCTCCCCGGTTCCGATCACCAGCGCGACGCCAAGGCTCATCAGCCCCAGGGTTGCCGTCACCTGCAGGATCGTCCCGATATTGTAGAGATTGGCCCAGTTGCCGTCCGAGGTGGCGGAGAAAATGACGACCAGAACGAGGCCGATCAGAAAAATGCCAAGCTCCGAATGACGCCGAATGAGCGGTTTGGCGGCCGACAGTGCCATCAGACCACCTCCTTCTTTTCAACGACGCGGCCGCCTTGGCGGATGACGTCCTCAAGCGCTTCGGCGGTCATGGCATCCGTGGATGCGTCGGCGACCTTTTCGCCATTTTCCATGATGACGATGCGGTCGGCGAGCTTGTGGACCTGGAAGATGTCGTGGGTGATATAGATGACGAGCAGGCCCTGCTCCTTGAGCTGCACGGCAATCTCGTTGACATGCTCGCGCTCTCGCACCGACAGATGGTTAGTCGGCTCGTCCATGATGATGACGCGGTTCTTGAACTCGACGGCGCGACCAATCTTGACCGACTGACGCTCGCCGCCGGAGAGCCGCTCTACCTCGTCATCGGCGGAGACATTCTCGCGCAGGCCGAACTGCCGAATGACTCGGGCGGATTTTTCGCGCATCTTGCCGAAGTCGAGAAAGGGGATGCCGAGGATGCGTTTGACGGGCTCCCGTCCAAGGTAGAAATTGCGTGCAATCGACAGGTTGTCGCAAAGCCCGACGGATTGCTGGATCGTTTCGATTCCCTGGTCGATGGCAAGCTTCGGGTGAAATTTTTCGACTTTCTTGCCGTCGAAGAAGACCTCTCCGGATGTCGGAGCATGGATCCCGCAGAGAACGCGGATCAGCGTCGTCTTGCCGGCGCCGTTGTCGCCGACCAGACCGACCAGTTCGCCGGCATGAAAGTCGACCGAGACATTTTTCAGGGCATGGAAGGCGCCGAAATAAAGGTCGAGGTTCTTGACCTGAATAAGCGGGTGATTGTTTGTCATTTGAGCGTCCTCCCGCATCAAACACTGTGCCCGAGGAAGCGGGCCAGTTTCTGGTTGAAGATGATTGCGATGATGAGCACGGCGCCGACGAAGGTGATGTACCAGGATGATGGCGCACCGAGCGCGATCAGTTCGTAGCGCAGGCTGACGACGATGAGCGCTCCGAGTATGGTGCCAAGGATCGAGCCGCGTCCGCCGGTCAAGAGGCAGCCGCCGATGACGGCGGCGG
>NZ_AJVM01000051.1:0-7764 GCF_000281735.1 Rhizobium sp. AP16
GACGGCGGCTGCCGCTCTTCAGCCAGTAACGCTTGCCGGGCTCGATGCCTTCCGGCTGCAGCGCGACGATTTGCGCATCGAAGGCAAGGCCAGATTGCGGCTGGCTGTCGATGGCAACGATCATGTCACCGCGCGATACGTCCACCTGGCGGTCGAGTACGAGCGTGATCGCATCGCCGGCAACGGCGGCATTGCGCACCAGATCGAAGGTGACGATCTTCGAGACGTTGGCAACCATGCCTGACGGCAGGATCATGACGCTATCGCCCGGCTTCACCGAGCCGCCGGCAACCGTGCCCTGATAGCCACGGAAGCTTTCGCCGGGGCGGGACACGCGCTGCACGGACAGGCGGAAGCCGACGGACTGAGCCGAGCGCACCGTGGCAAGCTCCAGCGTTTCGACGAGTGTCGGGCCGTTGTACCAGGGCATAGCTGCTTGGCCGGAATAGACGACGTTTTCGCCCTTCAGGGCGGACATCGGGATGGCGGTGATCTGCTTGACGCCGAGCGACAGCGCGAATTCGCGGAAATCATGCGCGATCTTCTCGAAGCCGGCGCGGTCGTAATTCGTCAGGTCGATCTTGTTGACGGCGAGCACGAACTGCTTGATGCCGAGCAGCGAGGCGATTGTTGCATGGCGGCGCGTCTGCTCGAGAATACCCAGGCGTGCGTCGATCAGCAGAATCGCGAGATCGGCGGTGGAAGCACCGGTCGCCATGTTGCGGGTGTACTGCTCGTGGCCGGGCGTGTCGGCAACGATGAAGGAGCGGTTGTCGGTCGAGAAATAGCGATAGGCGACATCGATGGTGATGCCCTGTTCGCGCTCGGCCTGCAGGCCGTCGAGCAGCAATGCGAAGTCGGGCAGGCCGAGATCGTTCTGCTTGCCGGTGGAGTCGCGCTGCAGCGTGGCGGCCTGGTCTTCCTTGACGGCCTTGGTGTCCCAAAGCAGGCGGCCGATCAGCGTGGATTTGCCGTCATCGACGCTGCCGCAGGTGATCAGGCGAAGCGGACGCGTATCGCGCACGGCCTTGGCGGGCTCGGCTGCGGGCAAGGTGACGACGTTTGCGGTTACGGCTGCGGTCATCTCAGAAATATCCTTCGCGCTTCTTTTTTTCCATGGAGCCGGACTGGTCGCGGTCGATGGCACGGCCCTGTCGTTCGGAAACCGTGGCGATTTCCAGCTCTGCGATAACGTCTTCAAGGGTGTTTGCGGTGGAGCGGATCGCGCCCGTCAGCGGGAAGCAGCCGAGCGTGCGGAAGCGGATAAGCTCCTCGCGCTTGACTTCGTCGGGCAGCAATTCAAGCCGCGGATCGGCGGCCAGGATCATCATGCCGTCGCGCTCGACGAACGGGCGCTTCTCGGCGAAATAGAGCGGTACGATCGGAATGTTTTCGGCCTGGATGTAGCGCCAGATATCGACCTCGGTCCAGTTCGACAGCGGGAAGACGCGCACACTCTCGCCCTTGCGGATCTGGCCGTTATAGACGTTCCAGAGCTCCGGGCGCTGGTTGCGTGGATCCCAGCGATGATCCGGCGTGCGGAAGGAATAGATGCGTTCCTTGGCGCGGGAAGCTTCCTCGTCGCGGCGTGCACCGCCGAAAGCGGCGTCGAACTGACCGGCGTCCAGCGCCTGGCGCAACCCTTCCGTCTTCATGATGTCGGTATAGAGCGCCGAGCCGTGGGTGAACGGGGTAACGTTCTCCGCCTTGCCGCGCGGATTGATGTGTTCGATCAGGTCGAGATCGTATTTCTTCACGATCTCGTCGCGGAAGGTGATCATCTCGGCGAATTTCCAGCCGGTGTTCACATGCAGGAGCGGGAAGGGCACGCGGCCGGGATAGAAGGCCTTGCGCGCCAGATGCAGCAGCACGGAGGAATCCTTGCCGATCGAATAGAGCATCACCGGACGCTCGAATTCGGCCGCGACTTCGCGGAAAATATGGATGGATTCGTTTTCCAGCGCCTTCAAATGCGGGTCGAGCGGCGGCTTGGTGCTTTGCGGATTGGAGAGTTCCGTATCCGGACGGCTATCGGGCATTTTCAACTCCAGAACTTAATCATTTGTCCCGGCCGGAAGGCGGGCCGGAAAGAATAGAATGCTTTGGTTCCTGGTAGGTTTGGCGGCGGCGATAACCGCGCCTTGAACCGATGCCGGGAACCGGCGGGGTATGTCATTGCGCAGCGACGACGGCTTCTTCCGCAACATGCAGGCCGCATTCGCGCGTCTCGTCGTTTTCCCACCACCAGCGACCGGCCCGCTCGGGCTCGCCCGGCTTGATGGCGCGGGTGCAGGGTTCGCAGCCGATCGAGGGATAGCCGCGCTGATGCAGCGGGTTCACCGGTACGCTATTGTCGGCGACATAGGCGCGGATCACATCGATATCCCAGTCGGCGAGCGGGTTGACCTTGATGAGGTTGCGCTCGGGATCGTACTCGGCAAATGGCGTGTCGGCGCGATTGTTCGATTGGCCGCGGCGCAGGCCGGTGACCCAGATCGTGGCGCCGGAAAGAGCGCGCGCAAGCGGCTTCAGCTTACGCACGCCACAACAGGCATGCCGGGCTTCGACGCTCTCGTAGAAACCGTTGAGACCGTACTTCGCCGCATAGGCGTCGATGTCGGCCTGCTCCGGCTCATAGCGATGGATATGGATATCGTACTGGCTTTCCGTCTCGTCGATCAGCGCCAGTGTCTCGGGGAAGAGGCGGCCGGTCTGCAGCGTCACGACATCGATCGGCAGGCGGTGATTGCCGATCTCGGCGGTGATGACCTGATCTTCGATTCCGAGGGAGGTCGTGAACACGGTGCGGCCGCCGAGGCTAGCGACCAGAGACAGGCGGCCGGCAAGGTCAAGCGCCGCCAACCGGCTGTTCAGTGTCCCGGCTTCTTCGATGAGATTGATGGCAGTCATGGGGAATCCTGTCCTGATATTGCCGCGAGTATCGCAGTTCGTGAGGGCTGCGGACAGAAAAACGGATTTCGAAAGCGAGGGGATAGAGAGCAAATATCTCCACGAAGCCGCTCCCATGTGAAAAAGCGACCGCCTCGGCTGTTAACCAAGGCGTTTTGCCCTGAAGCGGGCTAACGGAGAGGCGCCGATAAGACTAGTCATATCTAAGCGCTTGCTTTAATGTCTATAGAAATAGTAGAGTTACACGCGGCTTGTCAAACGGAAATCGGAAGTGATGGCCAAAAAGATGCGGAACGCCAAATTCTGAGCTAAACTATGGGCATAGTGAGAAGGCTTGAAAACAAGGCTGGGTTGCCGGCACCCCGAGCTTTCCGCGATTCGGGTGTTTGAAGCGGGGCGAGGTCGGCCAAGGGTTTAAGAGTTCCGAAGCGATGTGGCCGGTGTATCGGGTGAGCGCATCGTATGTGTGTGTAAGCGGTTCGAAATGATCACTCAAAAAGCAAAATACGCGTTGCGGGCGCTATCTGCTCTGGCTCAGGCCGAAGCGGGCGAACCGACGATGATTTCCGACATCGCGACGCAACAGAAAATCCCGAAGAAGTTTCTGGAACAGATCCTGCTCGACCTGAAGCATCAGGGCATCGTCATCAGCCGCCGCGGCAAGCAGGGGGGCTATCTCCTGCGCAAGCCGGCTGAGGAGATCACCTTCGGCGAGATCCTGCGCATTATCGACGGTCCGATCGCGCCATTGCCCTGTCTTTCCATCACCGCCTATCGCCGCTGCGAGGATTGCGACGGCGAGCAGACCTGCGAAATCCGCCATGTCTTCGCAAGGGTTGCTGACGCCACCCGCAAGGTTTTGTTTTCGACCACTATCGCTGATGCGACGGCTCTGCCGGATGGCGCGGAAGTCACTCGCCTGCTGGCATAGGTCTCAGTGGGCGGCGTGTTCTTCGCCTGCCTCTTTCTCCATTGCCCGCCGTGTCCGGATCGCCGCCGCGATGAAGACGCGCGACAGGCCGTGATAGAGCGGTTCGCGCGACAGCAGGCGCGAGGTGACATAGCCGATCATCGATACCGCCATGATCGGGATGACGGCTTGGTGATCCCCCGTCATTTCCAGAATGATGACGAAGGCGGTCATCGGCGCCTGTACGACGCCGGCGAAATAGCCCGCCATGCCGAGGATCGCCGCGAGCGCGATACTGCCGCCGATCAGCGTGCCGACCGTGCTGCCGAAACCGGCGCCAACGGCGAGCGACGGCGCGAAGATGCCGCCGGGAATGCCCGAAATCATCGAAAGGAAGCTGGCGAGCAGCTTTTCCAGGAAGAAGAGCAGGGGTAGGGCATGTCCTTCCACCGCGCCACGCGCCTGTTCGTAACCGGTGCCGAAGGTGTTGCCGCGGCAGGAGACGCCGATGGCTGCGACCAGAAGACCACAGCAGCCGGCGAGCAGCAGCATGCGCTTGAGAGGCTGCGGCTGCGCCCAGCGGCGGATGCGGATGCCGGCATAAAGCGCAAAGCCGCTGAAGGCGGCCCCAAGCGCGCCGCCACCAATGCCGCAGATCAGGACGAGAGCCCAATCCACCAGCGCTACCGGCGCAGCACTGGCCGTGCCGAAATAATTATAGCTGCCGGAGAGCCCAAGAGCCGCCAGGCCCGAGAGGATGACGGCGGTCAGCACCAGACCATTGGCGCGCGATTCATAGGTGCGGCTCATTTCCTCGATCGCAAAGACGATGCCGGCGAGCGGTGTGTTGAAGGCCGCCGCAATGCCTGCAGCCGAGCCGGCAAGGATCAATCCCTTCGCCTGCGCCATGCCGCTGAAGCGGGCGACCGCCAGCATGAAGGACGCCCCCACCTGTACCGTCGGTCCCTCGCGGCCGATCGAGGCGCCGCAGAAGAGGCCGAGTATGGTCAGCACGATCTTACCGAAGGCAAGTCGGAGCGACAGAAGCTTGGTGCGGTCCTCGTCATGATGCAGGTGCCGCGCGGCAATCGCCTGCGGAATGCCGCTGCCTTGCGCGTTGGGAAACAAGGTCGTCGCGAGATAGGCGGAGAGCACGAAGCCAAGCGGCGTCAATGCGAGCGGCAACAACCAGCTCCATTCCCCCGAGCTCGTCACCCCGATAAAGGCGCGCTGTGCCAAATCGGCCAGCTCGGCAAAGCCAACGCTGATCACGCCGATCGCGAGAGCCCCTGTCCAGAACACCAGCCGCGGCCGCCATAGATGGATCGAGCCCCAGAAAACGCGGGAGCGGCGGAGCAGTTTGGACTTACGGTAGATCAGGGGCATGAGATTTTGAACCGGCAGGCTGTGCGATATGTCCGCTTGGGACTCAATTCTGAACAGTCTGCTTAAAAATGACGGATCAGGATATTCACACTGTCTTACAGGACTTCACTTTACGACCTGGATTTATCTGAGCCTTGACACATTCTAACGGCCTCCTAGAATGCATCGCAATTGCAATGCAGGAGGTTGCTCATGAAAACCGCTTCCATCCCGTCGCTGAGAGTCGACCCGGAACTGCGCGCCGCCGCCGAGAGCGTGTTGAAAGAGGGTGAAACACTCTCGGCTTTTGTGGAGAACTCGCTAAGGGCTCAAATCGACCACAGGCGAGCACATGCGGAATTCATAGCGCGGGGAATGGTCGCGCGCGAGGAAGCCAAGCGTACGGGTATTTATTATAGCGCTGACGAGGTGGTTAACGAATTGAAGGAGATGCTCGCAGCAAAGATAGCGAGCAAGAAAAATTGAAATATGCAGTTCGCTACGCCAGCTCTGCTCGTAACGATATAAAGCGGCTTTATGCCTATCTGCTCGATCGCGATGAGAATACCGCCAGACGTGCTGTTTCGGTCATTGAAGATGCCATGAAGATGCTGGCGGACTTTCCGTTCAGCTGCCGCAAAGCGTCTCCGGACAATTCATTTCTCCGCGAGCTGGTCATCCCCTTCGGTTCCGCCGGCTATGTCGCTCTGTTCGAAATCGAAGACAGCGACACAGTGACGATACTGGCGATCAGGCATCAGCGCGAAGACGATTATCACTGATGTCCGCCAACCCTACCGATCGCTCACTTCCCAGCGCGGATTGATCCACGGCTCCTGATTGGATCGTGCCAGCCTCGGCTTTCCGAGGATATGGTCGGCCGCTTTTTCGCCGGTCATGATGGAAGGACCGTTGAGGTTGCCGTAGGTGAGGCTGGGGAAGATCGAGCTGTCGGCGACGCGCAGGCCCTCGACGCCGATGACGCGGGTGTCGGGATCGACCACGGCCATCGGATCGTCCTTCGCGCCCATCTTGCAGGTGCCGCAAGGGTGATAGGCGCTTTCCAGATGCTCGCGCAGGAAGGCGTCGATCTGGTCGTCGGTCTGGACGTCGGGGCCAGGCTGGATTTCCGGGCCGCGATAGTCGTCGAAGGCCTTCTGCCCGAAGATCTCGCGGGTAAGGCGCACGCAGTGGCGAAACTTCTCCCAGTCCTCGGGATGGCTCATATAGTTGAAGCGGATGACCGGATCGGCCTTCGGGTCGGACGAGCGCAGGGTCACCGCGCCGCGTGACTTCGACAGGTTATAGCCGACATGCGCCTGGAACCCATGGCTCTTCGCCGCCGCCTTGCCGTCATAGCTGATGGCGACGGGCAGGAAATGATACTGGATATCGGGCTGCTTGACGCCCGGCGCCGAGCGCAGGAAGGCGCAGGCTTCGAACTGGTTGGAAGTGCCGAGGCCGGATTTGAAGAACATCCATTGCGCGCCGACAATCCCCTGCATGTACCAGGGCAGCCAGGAGTAGAGCGAGACCGGCTTCAGGCTGGTCTGCTGGAAATAGAATTCCATATGGTCCTGCAGGTTGGCGCCGACGCCCGGCCGGTCGTTTTTCACCTCTATGCCCATCTCTTGCAGATGCTGCCCGGGGCCGATGCCGGAGAGCATCAGCAGTTTCGGGGAGTTGAAGGAAGACGCCGAGACGATCACTTCGCGGTTCGCCTTGACGATCTCGATCTTGCCGCCGCGTTCGATCTCGACGCCGGTGGCGCGGCCGTTTTCGATCACGACTTTGCGGGCGAAGCAGCGGATCAGCTCGACATTCGGCCGCTTCAGCGCCGGCTTCAGATAGGCCGTCGCGGCAGACCAGCGCCGGCCCATCCAGGTCGTCTGCTCCATCAGGCCGAAGCCTTCCTGCTTGCCGCCATTATAGTCCTCCGTCGCCTCGAAGCCTGCCTGCTTGCCGGCCTTGATGAAGGCATGGAACAGCGGATTGCGGGCATCGCCGCGCCGGACATGCAGCGGCCCGTCGGTACCGCGCCAGCCCTCTTCGCCGCCATGGGAATGCTCCATCCGCTTGAAGTAGGGCAGCACATCGGCATAGGCCCAGCCCTGGGCGCCGAGCTCTTCCCAGCGGTTGAAGTCCTCGGCGTGGCCACGGACATAGACCATGCCGTTGATCGAGGAGGAGCCACCGATCACCTTGCCGCGCGGCGCGGTGATGCGCCGATTGTTGAGCTGCGGCTCCGGTTCGGAGAGATAGCCCCAATTGTAGCGGTCCATGCTCATCGGCCAGGCAAGCGCTGCCGGCATCTGGATGAACGGCCCGACATCGCTGCCGCCGAATTCCAGCACGATGACCGTATGCTTGCCGTCTTCCGACAGCCGCGAAGCCATGGCGGAGCCGGCGGAACCTGAGCCGATGATGACGAAATCTGCTTGCATGACGATGTGTTCCAGATGGATAGGGGCGTAGATCGAAGCTGTTTTGCACCCTCCCTTTGAGGGGGAGGGTCGGCCGCAGGCCGGGGTGGGGTGATCACTGGTATGAGCGTTGCGGCTGGTCACCCCCAGCCGCCA
>NZ_AJVM01000052.1:0-4954 GCF_000281735.1 Rhizobium sp. AP16
GCCGCGTCAACGTGACAGTGCCGTCAATTATTCTCTCGTCGCGCTAACCGCGATTTCGACCGCAATGGTCTTGGAGACCCATTCCGCCGCCGGGTCGGAAAACATGCCGAGATCCAGTGCGGCCCGATCGAGTTCGACCTTGCCCTCGACCTCTGCCCTGCCGCCTTGTTGTTTGTAAGTGAAGGGCAGGGTGAGCGGAACGGTCGTCTTCTTGATGGTCAGTGTACCGACGGCTTCATAGCGATCGCCGCCGAGCGATCTGAAGCTTTGGGTTTCGAAGCGTGCCTCCGGGAAACGCGCGGCGTTGAACCATTCGCCGTTTTTCAATGAGCTTTCCTGGGTGGCGTCGCCGGTCTTTGCGGAGATAGTATTGACGATGATAACGGCTTTCGAACCGGCCAGATTGGCGGGATCGAAGCGAATATCGCCGCTCCATTCGTCAAAACGCCCGTTGAAAGGCTTGCCTGCATGGTTGCCGCTGAAGGTAATGCCGGAGGCAGCCTTGTCGATAGTCCAAGCCGTTGCGCTGGCGCCTGCCGCCGGGGTGGTGGTCGCCGCGGAGGAAACCGGAGCTGCGGTGGGAACCGTTGCTTCTGCCGCCGCTGGTGGTGGTAGCTCGGTGCGCGGGCCTGGTAGATGCAGCCAACAGCCGACGAGGCCGATCAGCAAGACGAAGGCAATGCCGGCGCTGCGGGGCAGCAGAGCCTTCCCGGCCGGCGCATGGTGTTCCTCATGCCCTTTGCCACGCAGAAAGGGCAGCATTTGAGCGAGGACGCCATCGCGGTCGATGATGTGGTGTTTAAGCGCTGCGGCCATATGCAGGCCGATCAACAGGGCTCCGCCATAGGCCATATAGGCATGGGCGCCCATGGCGCCGAAGGCGAGCGTACGCATGCTTTCGAGGCCCGGCAGATCGGGAATGGTGAACAGGCCGAACCACGAGGTTGCAACCATCAAAGGACGGTCCGTGCTAATGGCCCAGCCGGCCGAGATATAGGCCCAGCCGGTCAGCGGAATGGCGAGCAGCAGGCCGTAAAAAGCAATATGCGTGGCGCGGGCGAGGACCCGCTCCCATCTTTTCATGCCGGCGGGCAGTGCAGGGATTGGATGGGTGAGGCGCCAGCTAACCCGAAGCAAGGTCAGCGCGAGAATGGCGAAACCTAGAGATTTATGCACCTGAAACAATTGATAGGCGAGTTGCTGTGTGTCGGGCTTGTTGATAGCTCTGACCATCCACCAGCCCATCGGGATCATGGAGATCACCAAAAGTGCCGTTGCCCAATGGAGAACGATGGCGACCGCGCTATAGCGCTTGCTGGTTTTGAGAGCCGGGCGAACCGATGCGCTGGAATGAATATTCATTGCCACCCTATCAAGACAGGACCCGCCAGCTTTAAGTGTTCGATGACGGGCAAAGAGAGAAAACGATTTGCAAATCGAAACGTCGGTCAATGGCTGACTGCGATGAGAAACCGTATCGCAGTCAGCGCGCTTGACGACTTACTTGGCCGACGTGTCCTGGATGAATTCGCCATCGAAGCGGATCGTGACATCAGGGCCGACAAAGCCGACCGGCTGGCCAAATTCGGTGCGGTTGAAGCTTCCCTCAGCCGCAAAGCCTACGGCCGGCACGCCTGCGAACGGATGACTGTCGATCTCGCCATTGAACGTGGCTTTCAGGGTCACGGGCTTGGTGACGCCAAGGAAGCTCAGATCGCCCGTGACATCGGCGGTCGTCGGGCCGGTGGAGGTGACCTTCGTCGATTTGAAGGTGATCTTCGGATGGGCGTTGCTGTTCAGCATTTTCGGATCGCGGCTGATTTCCTCATCCCAGGTCTGATAGGGCGAGGAAGCGTGCGTGGCCTTGTAGTCGGCCGGATAGCCGGTCACGACCGAGGTTGCATCGATGCTCGCCTCGATGGAGGAGTCCTCAATCTTGGCCGGGTCGAGCTTCAAGGTGGCCTCGAGCTTGTTGAAGCGAACGGTGTAGTTCGAGATCTTGTTATGCTTCACGGACCACAGCAGGGCCGCATGTGTCGGATCCAGCTTGTAGACCCCGGCCGGTGCTTTGGCCTCGGTCGCGGGCGCCGCCGACTGGGCAAAGGAAGAACTCGAGGTTGCAGTCAGCATCCCCAAGGCGATGAGTGCGCCGGAGACGCTGTATCGGTTTATTCTCATATGTATCAAACCCTTTCTCTGTTGGTAGGCGGGACGACTATTGAAAAATATGGCGCTCACTTGGAAATGAATTAATGTTGAGGAAACAGCTCTTGAAATTAGTGATTGCTGGACCAACGAGGGCACCTCGCTATCTTTCCAAGGCATTTCCGAATGCCGTAGGGCACCTCCGAGCGATCGCTGACGCCTCGAAACTGGGGCGTGCATGAGCGAATACGAGTGCAGCCAAGGTAGAATTCTGCGTTTCTGTCGCGATGCGTATCGCGATTGCGCAGGTTGGATATTGTCATGGGAGGTTTGTGCCTATGCCAGGCTCGGCTCGTCATCCGAGTGTTTCGGTGATGGCATCGTCGATCAAGCTGCTGAGCAATGAAACCGTCTATGTGCATCCGGGCTCAGTCAGCTTGCTGGGCTGGTTCGTCAAATTCTATCTTTGGGTGAGTGGCGACAAGCCCAAGCTAACCAGGAAATTGCGTTCCCCACCCGGTAAGCCGCGCGATGCAATACCGGCGCGTTTTTTCGGCGAGTTCAAGATCGCGATGAACCAGGTAAACGGCCGCAATGTTCATATGCTCGTACCCAAGGGGACCACATCAGGCCAGGTCGTTTTCTATATTCACGGCGCCTATATCTTGAACATAGCCGGTGCCCATTGGAACCTGATCGGCGATCTAATCAGGCAAACCAACGCGACCTTCGTCGTCCCGGACTATCCCAAGGCACCCGGCGCAACTGTGCCAGTGGGGCTGGCAATGGTCGAGCAAGCTTATAAGGACCTGACCGCGACGGTCCCTGCCGAGAACATCACGATAATGGCGATAGCTCGGGCGGTGGACTTTCCCTGGTGCTGGCGCAAAAACTCCATGCCGACGGGGCCGGACAGCCTAGGCAGCTCGTGCGGTTATCGCCGTTTTTGGATGGTAGCATGAGCAATTCTGGCTATGCGCCGATCGAGAATAACGACCCCTCGCTGAGCATCGAGATCGGCAAAATGGCGGGCAAATTATGGGCCGGCGATCTCGATGTCAAAGACCCCAGAGTAAGTCCCATCTATGGCTCAAGACACTTTGCGGGCCTTTATCGAATCCAAGGATCATACTAAAAGTGGAGAAGAACCGAATTACGTTCTGGCCTTCCGATAGTTTCATTTGCTGACCAAGCGGCATTGGAGGGCTGGTTGGCGGAGCAACCGACCGATTCCAACGGTGCGTGGATTAGATTTTGTAAGAAGGGTTCGAGCGTCGCCAGCGTCAGCAAAGCTGAGGCTATTGAATTCCACCGCGATCTGACCCGTCTTTCCCCTTAAAGCTGGCCCGGCCAGGCGGAAACAGGCCTATGAAGTGCTTCACCATTTCGAGCTGATTGTGGCTTGTCGCTAAATGGAACCCTGGATGAACTTCATATGGAATTCAACATCCCGTTAATTGATCCTGCCGCGGTATGCTGTTGCCGCCGCCCGATCCGCCGCCATTTCGATCTTGGACGAATGCCGTATGTGTGAGGTCAACAGCAGCTCCTCCCATGGGAGGAGCTGCTAACGCCAGCGCAAGGCCGACGACATGAATGGCAAAACGGACATCCCCGCGTACTCCCTTTCCCAAACGTCCTTCAACCTTCATCGCGGCCGTTCCCAGCAAATCATCGCGCATTAGAATATCGTCAAAATCTCACCTTTCCACAGCCATAGGACCAATGCCTTGGGTATTCAGACCTTGGTCTGATTCGCCATCATAAGCTGCGCTCCAGACGCTGTTCTCGAAGCGAAAAAATCCCCCCTTCCGACGAGGAGACGACGGGATTAATGATGATATCATCGCAGCTTATCCGCGTCGTGAGCTCGGTTGGCCGGCGCTCATTTGGCCTGCTATCCTTCGGTTGACTCACAGGCCGGACAGATCGCCACTACGACGATCACGGACCCAATCGTTAAAATGCGGCTGGTTATTTATACCCTTAGGCAAGATAGCCGCTGCTACCGGAATTGCGTTGGATTAACAACGAGAAACCCTAAATGCGACAAACACATGATGTGGTTGGCGGCGCACTCAAAACAATGAATGACCTGGCTGACAATCTTACGACCCTGATCACCGCGAGCTATCCTCCCGCGGTCATCCTTACCACGCTTATGAGCGAGGCTGCTCTGGCTTTTCCGGGCTTGCGGGACGCGGATATAGCGAAACTGATCGACGATCTTCTGCAGACGGCGAAAGGCAAATCTGCAGCTTCGACCGAAGTTATCCCGTTTCCGTTGTCTCGTCGCCGAGAGGCGGCAACCGTCTTCGCGCGCGCGTGATCAGGTCAATTCCCCCCAAAGTCAGAGCCGAGGGCCATTCGGAGGACAGATACTGCTCTTGATTATTCGCCCTGAAACGGCGAAGGGGAAAAGTGTCAGTATCGCACCATAATTTTTCTGGACGGCCCCATGCTCAAGAGTTTTGCCATAGCGGCGATCGCAGTAGCGACAATCATGTCAGCAACACCATCCTTCTCACAAAGCATTGAGATCGGCCCCGGTGGCGTACGCATCAATCCGGGCATGGAGCCGCCGCCGCGTGACATGGGTATTAGCGAGCGCCAAGCCATACGCATAGCGCGAGGCAACGGCGTGCTGGACGTGGATGACGTCGTCCGTAGACGCAATGTCTTTGTCGTACGGGGCGTAGACCGCGACGGTGACGACATCAAAGTCGTGCTTGATCGGCGCACGGGCGAAGTGCTTTCGGTCGATTAAATGCTCTGATGGAGCCTTGGCGGCGATGTCACGTTGTTCGCT
>NZ_AJVM01000053.1:0-28070 GCF_000281735.1 Rhizobium sp. AP16
GTGCCAACGGCTGTCGGAGGCCGAGCCGTAGAGCACGCCATAAGCCAGAAAAAAGGGAACCGAGAGCCACGAGCCCCAGAAATAGATACCAAGCCCCGCGAAGATCGCCATGCTGCCCAGCCAGATGGTCGTGTCGCGAATGGCGGCCTTGTCGGAGCGCTGCATCAGCGCCTTCATCTCCTTGCGGGGGATCTCCGTGTGATACCACTCCGCCGCCGCCAGCCCGGTTTCGACGGCCCGCTTGCCGCTCGGGCCAAGCAAACTGTAATCGCGTTTGATTGTCTCAGTCATCTCTTCCTCCCGCGATACGCAAAAACAGCGCGCCGCACCTCATGTCGAGAAGGATAGGCCTAGTTTTTTCTTGCCTCAATGCAGGAATGATGGAATCTATCAAAAGCAATCATTCTAGCATTTCATTATTGATAGAACACCTCAGGAGCCGATATGCGCCGCCCCACCATCTCCGACCTCGCAAAAGCATCCGGCGTCAGCGTCGCGACGATCGATCGCGTACTCAACGGGCGGCACCGCGTCCGAGAGGAAACGGCCCGGCGCGTCTATGAGGCTGCACAATCAATCGGCTATCATGCGGTGGGCCTGCTACGGCAGCGCGTTTTCGAGGACCTGCCGCAATACCGGCTGGGCTTCGTGCTGCAAAAACCGTCGCAGCCTTTCTATCAGGCCTTCGCCAAAGAGATTACGGCGACGGCGCAGACCGTCGCCACCGCACGCATCCATGCACAGGTCGATTTTGTCGCTGCATCCACACCGACGGCGATCGTCGAGAAGCTGAAAGCCATGGCTGCGCGGACCCAGGCCGTTGCGCTTGTCGCACCCGATTATCCAGCGGTAACCACCGCAATCGAGGAACTGAAGGAAAAGGGGATCCCCGTCTTTTCGCTCCTATCCGACTTCGCGACGGGCGTGCGCGAAACCTATATCGGCGTCGACAATCGCAAAGTCGGGCGCACGGCAGCCTGGACCATCGCCAAGTCGGCGGATCGCCCAGGCAAGGTCGCCTGTTTTGTCGGCAGCCATCGCTTTCACGGCCATGAACTGCGCGAAATCGGCTTTCGCTCCTATTTTCGCGAGAATGCGCCTGATTTCGAGGTGCTGGATACGTTGATCAATCTCGACACTGCAGAAATCACCCATGAGGCAACACTGAATCTCTTGCAGAAACATCCCGATCTCATCGGTTTCTATGTTTGCGGCGGCGGCATGGAGGGCGCGATTTCCGCCATCCGTGAGGAAGGGCTTGCCGGTAAGCTGGTCGTCGTCGTCAACGAACTGACGCCGGAATCGAAGGCGGCGCTTGCGGATGATGTCGTCACCATGGTGATCGGTACGCCACTCCCCTCGCTCTGCAAAGAGCTGTTTAGCCTGATGATCGGCGCTATCGAGCGCGGCGAGGCGGCCATGCCGGGGCAATCCTTCCTGCCCTTCGACATTTTCATCTCGGAAAACATCTAGCCGAAAATGATGGAATCTCCTCATTGCACGGATATTTCTATCATCAATGATGGCCGATGCTCGCGCTCGGCGATAGATCGGCAGCGCGATTCTGGGTAGTCATCTGTGGCATGTACGGCCGAGCAAATGTCCCGCCGGCCGACGAGGAGGAATACCCGCATGAGTTCCATTCGCTTCGCGCTCAATCACATGTGCGCGCCATCCCTGTCCCTTGAAGCCTTCTTCTCCGCGGCGAAAAGCCTCGGTATCGACAGCGTCGAAATCCGCAATGACCTCGCCGGCAACGCGATCATCGACGGCACGCCGGCGGCGGCCGTCAAGGCGCTTGCGGCACAGTATGGCTTGACGATCATTTCGATCAACGCGCTGCAGCGCTTCAACGAGTGGAATGAGGTCCGCGCCCAGGAAGCGGCCGAACTTATCGACTACGCACGCGATTGCGGCGCCAAGGCGCTGGTGCTCGTTCCCGTCAATGACGGCAGCGGTCGTGAGCCGGAGGCCCGGCAGCGGAACCTCCTGACAGCATTGACAGCACTGAAGCCGATGCTGGATGAAGCCGGGATCATCGGCCTGGTCGAGCCGCTCGGTTTCGAAATCTGCTCGCTAAGCTCGAAGACGGAAGCCGCCGCCGCAATCAAATCCCTCGGCGCCCAATCCACCTTCCGTCTCGTCCACGACACTTTCCATCATCATCTTGCCGGCGAAACGGCCACTTTCCCCGAGCTCACCGGCCTGGTGCATGTCTCCGGTGTCAGCGATCCCGCCGTCTCCATTTCCGACATGCTTGATGCACACCGCGTCCTGGTCGATGCCAATGACCGTCTCGACAATGCCGGCCAGATACGGGCGCTGCTGTCCGCCGGCTATGCCGGCCCCTTCTCCTTCGAGCCCTTTGCAGCAGATGTGCATGCGCTGAAGGAGCCTGTGGACGCGCTGAGGCAAAGTATGGCCTATTTGTCGGGGCAGGTCTGATGGCAGCGACGCGAGAGTCCGATCGGATCTCGCCAATCAATCGTGTGAATGTGGCCCATGATCATGTGGGCCATGTTCCGACGGTATGAGATGCAAATTCCCGAAACGCACGCCGCGCTGGGTCACTACGCTATCGGCGAAGGACTTGATTTCGCCGACCGTACCCTTCAGCACGGAGACCTCAAGGCAATCGTGCCCGTCGACATGGACATGCAGTGTCGAAACCGAAAGGTCATGGTGATGATGCTGCGTTGTCGTCAGGCGGCGCGAGAGATCGCGGGTCTCGTGTTCATAGACATAGGTAAGCGTGGCATAGCACTTCGTTTCGCTGTCGACGGCTGCCTGTTCGCGGGTGACGGCGTCACGCACAAGATCGCGCAGCGTTTCCGAGCGGCTGGCATAGCCGCGCTGTTCGCTGATCTTGTCGATCGTCTCCAGAAGATCGTCATCGATGGTAATGGTGATGCGCTGCATCTCTTTCCCCTTTTGCGAATACGCCGACTAGAGAAAATTTTAGCAGGAATTGCAACGGCATCCGCTGCCCGTTATTCCCTGCCTCGGAAGCGGCGCTGATAGGCGGGATCGTAGAGCGAGCTTTCTCGGAAATCGTCGACGGTGAGCGACGGGCCGACGAAGATCAGTGCAGTGCGCTCGATCGGCTCGGCAGCGACCTTGGCCTCGATCGTGGCGAGCGTGCCGCGCAGGATGCGTTCGTCCGGCCAGGAGGCCTTGACGACGATCGCGACCGGGCAATCCGCGCCATAAATCGGCGTCAACTCCTCGACCACCTGCCCCAACGCATGGATCGCCAGGTGAATGGCAAGCGTCGAACCCGTAGCGCCGAATTTTTCCAGCGTTTCATTGTTCGGCATCGGGGAGGCCCGGCCGGAAACCCGCGTGAGAACAAGACTTTGTGCAACGGCGGGGATGGTCAGCTCACGCCCGAGCGCAGACGCCGCTGCCGCAAAGGCGGGAACGCCGGGGGTCAGCGTGTAGGGGATATCGTGTTTTTCCAGGCGGCGGATCTGCTCGGCGACAGCGCTCCAGACAGAGAGATCGCCGGAATGCAGGCGCGCGACATCTTGGCCGGATGCCGCCGCTTTCAGATATTCAGCCTCGATCTCGTCCAGAGACATCGGCGCGGTGTCGACGATGCGGGCGCCGGGCGGGCAATATTGCAGAAGCTCCGGCGAAACGATCGAGCCGGCATAGAGGCAGACCGGGCACTTGCCGATCAGATCCCTGCCACGCACGGTGATCAGGTCAGCCGCACCCGGTCCTGCTCCGATGAAATGCACCGTCATTCCGTTCCCTCATTTCTCATTCTTTGACCCAGGACCACTGCGTCACCGGCATAGCCGGCCGCCAGCCGGTCATTTTTCCGATGGGCGCGGCACGGGCAATATCGATACGGATCAGCGAGCCGCCGCGCCGGGCATGTTCGGCAAGCAGGATCGCCTCCATCTCGGTCGTCACCGCATTGGCGACGAGCCGCCCACCCTTCCTCAAGCCGCCGATGGCCGCTTCCATGACGCCGGCGTCGCTGCCGCCGCCGCCGATGAAGATCGCATCAGGCGTGGGCAATCCGGCAAGCGCATGCGGCGCCTGTTCTTCAACGACGGAAAGCCCCGGCACACCGAAGCTTGCTGCATTGTGGCGGACGCGGGCGGCACGGTCGCTGGAGGTTTCGATGGCGATGGCGCGCATCGAGGGATCGGCGAGCATCCATTCGATGGCGATCGAGCCCGAGCCAGCACCAATATCCCAGAGCAATTCACCCCGGCGTGGCGCAAGCGCCGAGAGGGTCATCGCCCGGATTTCCCGCTTAGTGATCTGGCCGTCATGCTCAAACAGGTGATCATCAAGCCCGGCGACGAGCGGCAGGATGCGCGCGCCCTCACTGGTGACGACATCGATGCCGCAAACGTTCAAATCATTGATGTCGGAAAGCGCGAAATCGGCAGCTTTCTGCGTAGACACACGCTCACTCGGACCGCCCAGAGCTTCAAGAACCGTCAGCTTCGATTGGCCGAACCCGTTTTGCTGCAGCAGGTACGCAAGATCCGCCGGTCCCTGCCCATCTGAGGTCAGGGCCAGGATCTTGCGGCCCGTATGCAGATGCGGACGGATAAGGTCGAGCGGTCGACCATGCAGCGAGAGGATAGTGACATCCTGCAACGGCCAGCCTAGACGCGAGGCGGCGAGGCTGAAAGAAGACGCTGCCGGGATGACTGTCATTTCCGAGACGGGGATATGTCGCGAAAGTGTCGCGCCGACGCCGTAGAAAAAGGGATCGCCAGAGGCGAGGATGACGGTCGGCTTTCCGCGCAAGGCCAGCACTGCCTCGACCGATTTTTCGAAGGGGCTCAGCCAGGCACGCGCCTCGCCCTTGATCAAAGGCCGCATGAGGTCGATATGCCGCGCACCGCCAAAGACGACGGGAGCCGATGCAATCAGCCGCTTGGCTTCGTCGCCAAGCCCGGCTGGACCGTCTTCGCCGATGCCGATAAGAGTGAGCCAGCGTTGAGCGGAAGGTATCTCAGACATGGGCGGAACCCGCATTCTGATCTTGGGTGGCACGACAGAAGCTCGCCGGCTGGCGCAGGCGCTGGCATCTCGCGCCGACCTCGATGTCATCCTGTCGCTGGCGGGGAGAACCGCCGATCCGGCTCCGCAGCCGGTTCCCGTTCGCACCGGCGGCTTCGGCGGTGCCGAGGGTCTCGCCCGCTACTTGAAGGATGAGGCCATCGATCTGCTGATCGACGCAACCCATCCCTTCGCCGCCCGCATTTCCGCCAATGCCGTCGATGCCGCCGGTCGCAGCGGCATTGCTGCCTTCGCGCTCCGTCGACCCGCCTGGTTGCCAGTCGACGGCGATCGCTGGCGCCCGGTGCGAAGCGTTGCCGAGGCGATTGCGGCGCTCGGTCCTTCTCCCCGCCGCGTCTTCCTGGCGATCGGCCGGCAAGAGGCCCATCATGCCAATGCCGCGCCCATCCATCATTATTGGGTGCGCAGCGTCGATCCGGTCGAGCCGGTTCTGACAGCGCCTGATGTTACCTATATCCGCGCCAAGGGTCCGTTCCGCCTGGAAGACGAACTGGCGATGCTGCGGGAATACTGTATCGATGCGGTTGTCGCCAAGAACAGCGGTGGCGATGCCACCTATGCGAAGATCGAGGCTGCGCGGCAATTGGGTATCGAGGTGATCATGGTCGAGCGCGCGCAGGCCACCGGCTTGCCGGCTGTCGAAACTGTCGAGGCTGCGCTGAACCATATCGATCATCTCGCCTCTTCCTTGATGAAGCGCGGCGTATAGACCAGATCGGGCTTTCCGTCACGAGTGATGACGCGCGTCTCTGCAGAGCCGATGATCACGCAAGTCGCCATATCGGCATATGATGCCTCGGCCGCCGCCAATCTCGCAACCGCGATGCGCTCATCCGCTCGCCCGGCGGCGCGGCCGAAGATGACGGGCGTTGCAGCCGGCAACACCTCGCGCAATATCTCGAAAGCCTTGCCGAGCTGCCAGGGGCGTGCCTTGCTGATCGGGTTGTAAAGAGCGATCACTAGTCCTGCCTGTGCGACCGAGCGAAGCCTATTTTCGATGATAGCCCAGGGCTTCAAATTGTCGGACAGCGAAATAGCACAGAAATCGTGCCCGAGCGGCGCGCCAATGCGCGCGGCAACGGCAAGCATGGCGGTAATGCCCGGGACCACGACGAGATCGACATTACGCCATGTGTCCGGCCCACTGTCGATCGCCTCACACACCGCCGCCGCCATGGCGAAGACACCGGGATCGCCGCCGGAAACGACACAAACATTGGCACCCGCCACGGCCCGCTCCAGCGCTGCCTTGGCGCGGTCTAGCTCTTCGCGGTTATCGGAGGCATGGCGGATCTGATCCGCGCGCAACGATAGGCGATCGAGATAGGGGCCGTAGCCGAAGAATTCGGTCGCATCAGCTGCTGCGGCCAGCGCCTCCGGCGTCATCTGCTCCGGATTGCCGGGACCTGTTCCGATGATCGACAGACGCCCGCTCATGGCTTTCCTTCCCAACCGGGAACGAGGATCAGCGAGAAATAGGGGGCTTCGATATCCGCTCGGCTGGCAAGCGGCGTCATCGCGCCGTTCATCATCGTGCCACGCTCGACATAGATGGCCTCATCGAGCCGTCCAGCCGTCTCGAGCGCACGACGGATTTTCGGCAAGTTACGGCCAACCTTCATGATGACGGCGGCCTGGGTATCGCCAAGACGGCGGGCCAGTTCGCTTTCAGCCATCGTGCCCGGAAGCACGGAAAGCACGTCGTCTCCCTGCACCATCGGCAGCCCGGCGAGCGACCAGCAGCCGGACATGGCCGTCACACCCGGAATGACTTCCGTCGGAAAACGATCAGCAAGACGCACATGCAGATGCATGTAGGAGCCATAGAAAAGCGGGTCGCCCTCGCTGAGCACCGCGACGGTTTTCCCGTCCCTCAGATGCGCCGCAACGATTTCGGCCGAGGCATCATAGAAAGTGGTGATCTGACGATTGTATTCCGGCGTGTCCTTGCCGATTTCCGTCGTCACGGGATAGTAGAGCGGCAGCAGTGTCACCTCTACTCGCAGCAGATCCTCGACGATCGCGCGGCCATTGCCGCTCCGCCCCTGCTTGGCGAAATAGGCGACGACGTCAGCCGCCTCTAATGCCTTCACGGCCTTGACGGTCAAGAGATCCGGATCGCCGGGGCCGGTGCCGACACCGATCAGCCGGCCGGTGGAATGCGCGTTCATAGGCCGGGCCTCGCCAATGCATTGAGGGCGGCGGCGGTAATGGCGCTACCACCAAGCCGGCCACGGACGATGGCATAGGGAACGCCATAGGAATTTTCAGCCAGCGCGTCCTTGGATTCCGCAGCGCCTACGAAGCCGACAGGCATACCGATGATGGCAGCCGGCTTCGGCGCGCCGTCGCGCAGCATTTCAAGCAGGTGGAACAGCGCCGTCGGCGCGTTGCCAATGGCGACGACGGAGCCGGCCAGGCGATCGCCCCAAAGATGCATCGCGGCAGCCGAGCGGGTGTTACCGGTCGTCTTCGCCAGCTCCGGCGTGCGCGGATCATGCAGCGTACAGATCACCTCGTTGGCCGCCGGCAAGCGAGCGCGGGTGACGCCATGCGCCACCATCTCGGCATCGCAGAAGATCGGCGCGCCACGCGCGAGGGCTCCGCCTGCGGCGGCGACGAAATCGGCTGAGAAGACGAAATGCTCGGATGCCTCGACCAGGCCGCAGGCATGGATCATGCGAACGGCGACATCAGCCTCCGCTTCTGAAAAGCGCGACAGATCAGCCTCGCTGCGGATAATCGCGAAGGAGCGCTCGTAGATCGCATTCCCCTCGCGGATATAATCATAGTCTGGCATTCCTACCCCTGTCGTAGTGCTGTAACGACCGCATCGGCGCCAAGCCGTGTAAGACAGTCCTCCGCCGATTCGCCAGCACCTTTATTATTCCGTACCAGCCGGTTCATCCGCGCGAGTACCGATTTCAGCTCTTGTTTTCCGATGTAGGCCACGGGCTCGCTCGATGCCGACCCATTTACGACAATCCCGTAGCCCGTTGGCGCACCGACAATGGTGAGCGCTGCCTTGCCCGGATGGGCGCAGCCTTTGCGGCAGCCGGAGAGATGCACGGTCAGCGACCCGTCGAGCAAATCCGGTGCCTTGTCGAGCACATCCGCAGCCGCCAATTTCGTGGGATAGAAGGCGGAGGCACAGGCTCCCGCCCCGGAACAGACGTCTATTTGGTTCGACGGATCATCCGCGCGCGTTCGAAAGCCATGCTTGGTCGCAGCCAATTGAACTTGCCGGGCCGCTCCGTCATCAAGGCCCAGCACCAGCAGGGAGTGCTCCGGCGCGGTCCGGATTTCATTTACTCCGGCAGCTTCAGCGATGTCGAGGAAATTCAAAATATCTCCGGCATGGATCTGTCCGAAGGATGGACGCAGGCCAAGAATGAAACTGCTGTCGCCAAGACGATGAATGCCGATCGGCGAAATCGGCCGGTCGGCAGCATTGAATGCACGGTCCTGCATCGAAGAAAATCCTGCCCGCAGGCTGGCTACATCGAGATCGCGGCCGCGTGCATTCGGCCCAAGATGGGCCAGCGTTTTCAGCAGCTCGACAACAGCCGGAATGGACTGCTCAGCGGACAGAGATGCAAGAACCTTCGCTGTCTGCGCCGTTCCGCCTACTGCAAGGCACCATGCGGTCGAACCGCCGTCAGCTCTTGTGGCCGTCAACCTTATATCCGCCGACATCGCATCCAGCGTCAGTCTCCCGCCGCCATCAATGATGATGGTTAGCTTGGGAGCCAATACTGGTTGAGGATCGAGCGCTGCGATCGCCAGACGAAGCCGCATGGCCATGTCTCGCGCATCGGCGACCTCCAGCGAGTCCAGCCCGCTGAGCGGCGGGACCTCGATGGCAACACCACTCTCCGGCACAATACCGGCACGATCGATGTCCGCCGCGAGACCGGCCATGCTGTCGGCAGTCATGCCGCGCAGTTGAAGATTGCCGCGCGCCGTGATCTCGATCAGTCCGTTGCCATGGTTCGCAGCCGCCTCGGCGAGTGCACGAAATTGTGCGATGGTCAGGCCCGGCATTGTCGGGCGCAGGCGCACAAGCAACCCGTCGCCGGTCACCATAGGGGCGCTGAGCGATGGGCAGGCGCCACGGGCCATCGACGGTGCATCCGGAGCACAGGCAAGGGTATCGGCCGCCTGTCGTGAGGCGACGTCGTGCCTTTCCATCCTGTACCTGTCGGCCACCGCCATGAGACAACCCTTATGAAGGTCATGTCCTGACATAATCCGCATCGGCGGGCAAATAATTTGGCGGTTCACCCCGTCTCATGCCTGATCATCGAAGTCCTGGCCCTTACGAAGCAGATAGATATCCATGATCCAGCCATGCCTTGCCCGCGCTTCCGCCCGGGTTGCGACGATACGATCCGACACATCGGCGAGCCGGCCGGCAATGGTGATTTCATCTTCGGTACCGAGATAGGCGCCCCAATAGATATAGGCATCGGGATCGTCGATCTTGCTGAAGGCCTGCTCGCCGTCCAGCATGACGACGGCGGTTTCGACCATGCCCGGAAAGCTTTCCGCCAGCCGGCGGCCGGTGGTGATCTGCACCGGTTTTCCAACGAGATTGAGCGGAATGCGATGGCTCGCCGTCAGCGCCTGGATGCTGGTGATGCCAGGAATGACGCTATAGTCGAGGGCAATGCGCTTGCGCGCGCTAACCCGTTCGATGATGCGGATCGTACTGTCATAAAGGCTCGGATCGCCCCAGACCAGGAAGGCGGCACTGCCGTCCTCCGGGATATGATCCTGGAACAGCCGCTCATAGGTTGCCGAAAGCTCCGCGTGCCAATCATCGACGCTCTGGACATAGCTGCGATCCGCGGTCTGGCGCACCGGTACGGCATAGTCGACGACGCGGATGGTCTCTCTCGTGACATAGCGCTTACAAATCTCCCTGCGCACCTCGGCAAGCTCTGCCTTGGCCGCGCCCTTGCTGGGGATGAAGATGATATCGACCTTGTTCAGGGTATTGATCGCCTGCACCGTCAGGTGCTCGGGATTACCCGTTCCGATACCGACAATATAGATGTGCCGCATGTCCACGCCCTCGTTCCATGGGCTGTGTGCCGGAAGCGAGGGGTTATTTCAAGTGTGGCGAGCGTGCAGTTGACCACAATCTCTTGGAGGCTGTGATACCCCGATAATTTCGCCTTTTTGGATATTTGAACGATCCCGTGATGCTATCCAGCAAAACTCAAGGTCCAAGCCCGGCAATGGAGCGTCCCGCGGCGCGGCCGGAAAAGAGGCAACCACCCAGGAAAGTTCCCTCCAGCGCGCGATAGCCGTGCATGCCACCGCCGCCAAAGCCAGCGGCCTCCCCGACCGCATAAAGGCCGGGAATAATGTCACCGCGACCGTCGAAAACGCGGGCGTCGAGATCGGTTTCCAGACCTCCCAGGGTCTTGCGGGTGAGAATATTGAGACGTACCGCGATCAGCGGACCGTGGGCAGGGTCAAGGATCGGATGCGGCTTGGCAGTGCGCCCGATCTTGTCGCCCAGATAGCGACGGGAATTGTGAATGCCCATGATCTGGGCATCCTTGGAAAAGCGGTTCGCGATCTGCCCGTCGCGGGCGCGGATCTCGCGATCTATCTTTTCCAGCTGCAGCAGTTCCGATTTAGCAAGGCGGTTCATGCCGGCTACGAGGTCCGGCAAGTTGTTGGCAACCACGAAGTCCTCGCCGTGCTGCTTGAACGCCTCTACCGGTGCGGGCGCCGTCTTGCCGAGGGCCCGGCGTATCACCAGCTTCCAGCTTTTGCCAGTAAAATCCGGGTTCTGTTCGGATCCGGAAAGAGCGAATTCCTTGCGGATGATGCTCTGGTTCAGGATGAACCAGCTATAATCATGGCCGGTAGACATGATGTGCTGCAGACTGGTCAGGGTGTCGTAGCCGGGATAGTTGGGCTGGGGCAGCCTGTTGCCTTTGGCGTCAAACCACATCGACGATGGGCCGGGGAGAATTCTGATCCCGTGGTTCGGCCAGATCGGCGCCCAGTTCTTGAGGCCTTCGGTATAGTGCCACATCCGGTCTCTGTTGATGAGACGGCCACCAGCTTCCTCGGCAATTCCGATCATTCTGCCGTCGACATGTTTCGGAACGCCCGAGACCATCGTCTGCGGCGGCTTGCCCAATCTCTCCGGCCAGTTTTGGCGCACGAGGTCGAGATTGCCGCCGATGCCGCCCGACGCCACAATGACGGCGGCACCGGTCAGTTCGAAATCATCCACTTCCACACGCGAGGTTTCCATGCCGCGACTTGCATCGCTCTCCTCCAGGATGGCGCCCGAAACGCCCGTGACAGCGCCGTTGACGATAACGAGCCTGTCGACGCGGTGCCGCCATAAAAACCGGATCAGGCCCTTCTCCGCCGCTGCTCGCGCACGCCGCTCGAACGGTTCGACGACGCCGGGTCCTGTTCCCCATGTGATATGAAACCGGGGAACGGAATTGCCGTGGGAGGTCGCAGCACCGCCTCCACGCTCCGCCCATCCGACGATCGGAAAGATGCGATGGCCCATGGCGCGCAGCCAGCTGCGCTTCTCGCCGACCGCGAAGTCGACATAGGCTTCCGCCCAGCGCCTCGGCCAATAGTCCTCATTGCGATCGAAGCCTGCTGTGCCCTGCCAATCCCGCCATGCGAGATCGCGCGAATCCTTGATGCCCAACCGCCGCTGTTCCGGTGAATCGACGAGAAACAATCCCCCCAGCGACCAGAAAGCCTGCCCTCCGAAATTCTGTTCCGGCTCCTGATCCACAACGATTACCTTGCGGCCAGCATCCGCAAGCTCAGCCGCGGCGACGAGACCCGACAGGCCGGCCCCCACGACAATGGCATCGGCAGACAATTTTTCCATCGCATCCTCCCAAAACGCGAATTTCTCTTACTATAGTTGTATCGTGGCGAGAACTCCGCGAAAGCAAGATCGATGGCAGCCAAGCCGGTATGTTCGATTAAAGTAGGGTGTTCCCACAGATAATCGCCGCGCTTTAGAGCGTTTCCGCATTTTTCTGAATCGGGCCGGATTCCCGAATCGACTTTGTTCTGATTCAATGATGCTGGCTGGGTGGAGGCCAGCATCTCATGACGGCACCTTTATCGAATGATCTTCGTGAGCGTGTTGTTGCCGCCGTGTTGAGCGGCGAGAGCAGCCGTGCAGTGGCGGCTCGTTTCGAGGTCGCCGTCTCTTCGGTGGTGAAGTGGTCCCAGCGTTATCGCGCGACCGGATCGGTTCGTCCGGGCAAGATGGGGGGCCATCGCAAACGCATTCTGGAGCCACATCGTCGTTTCATTGCTGAGCGGCTTGATCAGAACCCGCATCTGACGCTGCATGGCCTGAAGGCCGAACTGGCATCGCGAGGCATTACCGTCTCTCACAATACGATTTGGGAGTTCATCCGCAGCGAAGGGCTGCGCTTCAAAAAAAACGCTGTTCGCCCTTGAACAGGCTCGTGCCGACGTTGCTCGCAGAAGAGAGCGGTGGAAGACCTTGCAACATCATCTCGATCCTGAACGGCTGGTCTTCATTGACGAGACGTGGATCAAGACCAACATGACACCCATCAGGGGCTGGGGACTAAAGGGCAAGCGTCTGCGGGCGTTTACGCCGCACGGCCACTGGCGCACGCTGACATTCCTGGGTGCGTTGAGGAGCGATCGGCTGGCAGCGCCTTGTGTCTTCGACGGGCCGATTAACGGCCAGTGCTTTCGCGCCTATGTCGAGCAGCAGTTGGTTCCTATCCTCAAGCCAGGCGATATCGTCATCATGGACAATCTCGGCAGCCACAAGTCGGCGGCCATCCGGCAGACAATCAAAGCAGCCGGAGCACGGCTCTGGTTCCTGCCGCCCTATTCGCCGGACCTCAATCCAATCGAGCAGGCCTTTTCGAAGATCAAGCATTGGATGCGCCAGGCACAAAAGCGGACCATCGACGACACCTGGCGTCATATCGGCAGCCTGGTCGAAACAATCCAACCCGACGAATGCTCAAACTATATCACAAACGCTGGCTATGCTTCCGTCAAAACATGAAATGCTCTAGGACCAGCTTTCCTTGACCGCCTGCATGACGACATTGGTCGAGGTGCTTGCCACGAATGGCAGGCTTGAAATCTTTTCGCCGAGCACGATCCGGTATCGGCGGATATCCGATGTCCTGACCTTGAGAAGATAATCGAAGCGGCCAGCGATCATGTGGCACTCTTCTATTTCCTTGATCTTTTTGACGGCATTGTTGAAGCTGAGCAAAGCCTGCTCGCGCGTATCCGTCAATTTCACCTCGGCAAAGGCGACATGATCGAGACCGAACTTGGCGGGGTTCAGAATTGCCTTGAAGCCGTCGATGTAACCTGTGTCGATCAGCTTTTTCAATCTTGCCTGGCAGGGCGTCTTGGAAAGGCCGACCCGCTCGGAAAGGTCCGTGATCGACATGCGGCCGTCTTCCACGAGCGCATCGAGGATCTTCTGGTCGAACTGGTCTATTTCACTGACTTTAGTCATTTCTATAGGCAATCCTATTTAAAATCGAATGTATTGAAGTTCAATATGACTGCAATTTCGCAAATTCAAGGCAGAACGACCTTTAAGGCTAAGATATAATCTCTCGAAGCAGTTGGAGCGTCCCTCCAGCCAAGCAACAGACGCCTGACAGGCGATCGGCATTTCAGACCATTGCACCTCGAGGTTACCATGACAGCCACCGCCAAATTTGCCGATCAGCCGACGTCCCCCCCCGCTCCGCCATTTGCGCAGTTCGCGCCGCCCATCCGCGAGCAAGGTCCTCTGCGCCGGGCAATTACCGATGCCTACCGGCGACCGGAGACGGAATGCCTGCCGCCGCTGCTCGAGGCAGCAACCTTGCCGGACGCCAGCCGGAATGCCGTCAAGGAAACCGCCCGGATATTGATCGAGGCTCTTCGTGCCAAGCACAAGGGAACCGGCGTCGAGGGTCTGGTGCATGAATATTCGCTGTCGAGCCAGGAAGGCGTCGCATTGATGTGCCTCGCCGAAGCCCTGCTTCGCATTCCGGACACCGCCACGCGCGACGCCCTGATCCGGGACAAGATTGCCGACGGCGACTGGAAGTCGCATCTGGGCGGCGGTCGTTCTCTGTTCGTCAACGCCGCCACCTGGGGACTTGTCGTTACCGGCAAGCTCACCTCGACCGTGAACGACAAGGGGCTGTCCGCCGCGCTGACGCGATTGATCGCGCGCTGCGGCGAGCCGGTCGTTCGTCGTGGCGTCGACATGGCCATGCGGATGATGGGCGAGCAATTCGTTACCGGCGAGACGATCGACGAGGCGCTGCGGCGCGCCCGCACGCTTGAGGCGAAGGGCTTCCGCTATTCCTATGACATGCTGGGCGAAGCCGCGACGACGCAGGCCGACGCCGAGCGTTATTATCGCGACTATGAGGCAGCGATCCACGCGATCGGCAAGGCTTCGGCCGGCCGCGGCATTTATGAAGGCCCCGGCATATCCATCAAGCTTTCCGCCCTGCATCCGCGCTATGCGCGTTCGCAGACCGAAAGGGTCATGAGCGAACTGCTGCCGAAGGTGAAAGCCCTCGCCGTTCTCTCCAAGAGATACAATATCGGCCTCAACATCGATGCCGAGGAAGCCGACCGGCTTGAGCTGTCGCTCGACCTTCTGGAGGCGCTTTGCCTCGACCCCGATCTTGCCGGCTGGAACGGCATGGGCTTCGTGGTCCAGGCTTACGGCAAACGCTGCCCCTATGTCCTCGACTTCATCATCGATCTTGCCCGCCGCTCGGGGCACCGGCTGATGGTCCGCCTCGTCAAAGGGGCCTATTGGGATGCCGAGATCAAGCGCGCCCAGCTTGACGGCCTCGATGGCTTCCCGGTCTACACCCGCAAGGTCTATACCGACGTTTCCTACATCGCCTGCGCCAAGAAGCTGCTAGCGGCGACCGATCTGATCTTCCCGCAATTTGCCACGCATAATGCGCAGACACTGGCGACGATCTATCAGATGGCCGGCAGCGACTTTTCTGTAGGCAAGTATGAATTCCAGTGCCTGCATGGCATGGGCGAGCCACTGTACGAGGAAGTCGTGGGCAACGACAATCTCGATCGCCCCTGCCGGATCTATGCGCCCGTCGGCACGCATGAGACGTTGCTTGCCTATCTCGTCAGGCGCCTGCTTGAAAACGGCGCCAATTCCTCTTTCGTCAACAAGATCGCCGACCCCGCCGTTCCGGTCGCAGACCTGATTGCCGATCCCGTCGAAGTGGTGCGCGCGATGAAAGTCGTTGGCGCCCAGCATGACAAGATCGCCCTTCCCGCCGATCTCTTCCATGACGTCCGCAGGAACTCGGCCGGCATCGATCTGTCGAACGAAACATCGCTCGCAGGCCTTGCCAAGCACCTGCTCGCTTCGGCGGCAATGGAATGGGTCGCCAAGCCCCTGCTCGCGGATAGGTCCGAACGCGGTGAAACCCGGCCGGTCCTCAATCCCGCCGACCATTCCGACCTCGTCGGTCATGTCACTGAATTGAGCGCCGCCGATGCGGCCATCGTGATGCGTCTCGCCGCCGAAGCGGCTCCGGAATGGGCTGCTATCAGCCCGACGGAAAGAGCAAGCTGCCTGGAACGGGCCGCGGATCTGATGCAGGCGGAGATGGAAACGCTGATCGGCCTGGTGATGCGGGAAGCGGGGAAGTCGGCCGCCAACGCCATCGGCGAAGTCAGGGAAGCCATCGACTTCCTGCGCTATTACGCCGAGCAGGCGCGCAAGGTGTTGAAGCCTGACAGCGTTCCGCTCGGTCCGATCGTCTGCATCAGCCCATGGAATTTTCCACTGGCGATTTTCACCGGCCAGATCGCGGCCGCACTCGTCGCCGGCAATCCGGTCGTCGCCAAGCCGGCCGGCGTCACGCCGCTGATTGCCGCGCAAGGCGTTCGCATCCTTCATGAAGCGGGAATTCCGCGCGGGGCGCTCCAGTTCGTGCCCGGCAGCGGCCGAACGGGTGCTGCCCTCGTAGGCGCCCCGGAAACATCCGGCGTAATGTTCACCGGGTCGACCGAAGTGGCCCGGCTCATCCAGGCGCAGCTTGCGGAGAGACTGTCGAAATTCAACAAGCCGATCCCGCTGATTGCCGAGACCGGTGGGCAGAACGGCATGATCGTCGACTCCTCGGCGCTCGCCGAACAAGTCGTCGGCGATGTCATCGCCTCGGCCTTCGACAGCGCCGGACAGCGCTGCTCGGCCCTTCGCGTCCTCTGCTTACAGGAGGAGATCGCCGACCGGACATTGACCATGCTGCGCGGCGCGCTTGGCGAATTGTCGGTCGGCCGCACCGATCGGCTGGCGATCGATATCGGTCCCGTCATCGATGACAGCGCCAAGCGCAGCATCGACGGGCATATCGAAAGCATGCGCGAACTGGGCTGCAAGGTACAGCAACTCGATCTTCCGCCCGCCGCCGCAAAGGGGACTTTTGTCGCTCCGACGATCATCGAGCTGAAGAACCTGGCCGATCTCAAGAAGGAAGTGTTCGGGCCGGTGCTCCACATCATCCGCTACCAGCGCAAGAAGCTCGACAAGCTGATAGATGCGGTAAATGCCTCGGGCTACGGACTAACCTTCGGGCTGCACACGCGGCTTGACGGGACCATCGCGCATGTCGCCGGGCGCGTGAGGGCAGGCAATCTCTACGTCAATCGGAACATCATCGGCGCCGTGGTGGGTGTCCAGCCGTTTGGCGGGCGCGGCCTTTCCGGCACCGGGCCGAAGGCCGGCGGCCCCCTCTATCTTCGCCGGCTGGTCGCCTCCCCAACCGAGCCGCTTCGGGATGCCAGCGTCAAGACGGATCAGGCCGCAAGCGACTTCCTCAGCTGGCTCGACGGCAAGGGAGTGCCGCAGGCGGCCGAGCGGGCGCGCGCTATCGCCAGTGGGTCATCGCTGGGTCTCGCCATAGAGCTGCCCGGCCCTGTCGGCGAGCTGAACCTTTATCAACTGCATCCTCGCGGGAAGATATTGCTCGTGCCGCAGACGGCGCTCGGCCTCTACGTTCAAGTTGCGGCAGCCCTTGCCACGGGCAATTCCATCGTGGTGGACGCTTCGTCAGGGCTTCAGGACGAACTTCGCGATCTGCCGGAAAAGGTCGCAAACCGGATCTCCTGGTCGACCGACTGGGCAGCGGATGGTCCCCTTGCGGGAGCGCTGATCGAAGGAAATGCAGACCGGATAAAGGCAGTGGTGCAGGCTATCGCGGCTCTTCCGGGACCATTGGTTCTTGTCCAGGGTGCGTCGTCCGACGAGATCGCGAAGGGACCTGATGCCTATTGCCTCAACTGGCTGCTGGAGGAGGTGACGACCTCCATCAACACAGCAGCAGCGGGCGGGAATGCGAGCCTGATGTCGATCGGATAGATCGAGCAAGACGATCACGGACATCGAAATGGTCCGTGATCGTGGTTCACTGGCGGAGCCTCAGCCCTCAGCCGTCTCAAAGCGGATCGACTGCGCGCCTTCCCACAGGGTCAGGCGGCCAAGTTCGGGCAGCTTGTCGAGGTTGGACGTTACGGTGATGAAGTGATTGCCGGCGAGCTGGCCCATTTTCGAGGAGAAATCGACGCCGCCATAGGCAAGCAGGATTTCGGTTTCGCTGATGCCGCCCGGATAGAGAATGATATGCCCCGGTGCCGGATGGCTGGTGTGGTTTTCATATCCGACGCCAAAATCGAGGTCGCCGAGCGGAATCCAGACGCCCTCGCCCGACCAGCGGACATGTACGATCTGGCCTTCGAACGGCATCTGCTTCAGGAAAGCCTCGGAGGTCTTCGGAGCTTTTGCGGTTTCAAGCACGGCATCGAATTCAAAGGGGCCGGCGGTAATCTTCAATTTCATCGGATGTCTTTCCTTGCGTTGCTAATGTCGTTTGTCTGTCCCACCTTTGCGGAACAATATTTGCCATGCCCCTTCGGGCCGGTCAGGACGCCATCATCGACCATGATCTTGCCGGCGACGATGGTGGTGACCGGCCAGCCATTTATCTCGATCCCTTCATAGGGCGAGTAATCGGCACCGTCATGCAGATCCGCGTGCCGGATCGTACGGGTAATGGCGGGGTCCCATATGGCGATATCGGCGTCCGCACCGATGGCGATCGTGCCCTTCTGCGGATAGAGGCCGTAGGTCTTGGCATGGTTCGTGGAGGTCAGTGCCACGAAGCGCGGAAGATCGATGCGGCCCGTCATCACGCCCTGCGAGAACAGGATGGGAAGGCGCGTCTCGACACCGGGGATACCGTTCGGAATATGCCGGAAATTGGTGCTGCCTTTCGGGTTCAGCTTGCCGCGCTCATCCTCGTAGCGAAAAGGGCAATGATCCGAGGAAAAGAGTTCGAACACACCCGTCTCGATCCCGCGCCAGCAATCGGCCTGCGCCGCCTCATCCCGCGGCGGTGGCGAACAGACGAATTTCGCGCCTTCCCAGTCCATTCCGTCGAGATCCTTGGCGGTCAGCGTCAGATATTGCGGGCAGGTTTCGCCGATCACCTTGATGCCGCGCGCCCGCGCCCGCATGATCTCTTCCATCGCTTCGCCATTCGAAACGTGAACGATGACGATCGGGATATCGACGATCTCGGCAAGCGACAGTGCGCGATGCGTGGCCTCGCGTTCGACGGCGATCGGACGCGTCGAGGCATGGGCACGCGGGGCGACATCGCCGGCCAGCTCGTGCTTTTCGATCAGGAATCGTATCGCATCTTCGTTCTCGCAATGGACCATGACGGTGGCGCCGGTGCGCCGCGCCACATCGAGCGTTCTCAGGATCTCCCCATCGCTCAACCGCAGGCCTTCGTAGGTCATGAAGACCTTCAGCGATGTGTAGCCATCCGCCACCAGCGCCGGAATCTCCTGGCCGAGAACCGCTTCCGTCGGATCCGAGACGATCAAGTGAAAGCTGATATCGGTGTAGCATTCGCCTTCGGCGAGCTTGTGATAGGCCGTCAGCGCCTCACGTAGCGACATGTCCTTCTGCTGCAGGCAGAACGGCATGAGGGTCGTGTTGCCGCCAAAAACCGCCGACAGCGTGCCGCTGGCGAAATCATCGGCCATGACGATGCCGTCGCCAGATGGCTGCGAGATATGCACATGGCTATCGATGCCACCCGGCAGCACGAATTTGCCCGACGCATCGATGATGCGCTCAGCGCCTGAAAGGTTCTCGCCGATCTGGACGATCTTGCCGTTTCGGATGCCGATATCGGCGTTGAACACGTCGGACGCGGTTGCAACCGTGCCATTCTGAATGATGAGATCGAAGTCGGACATGGATCGCTTCCTCAGTGTTGCAGGATCTTGCCGAGGAACGCTTCCGTCCTCGGATTGTGCTTGCCGGCAAAGAATTCCTCGCTGGGACGGTCCTCGACGATCTCGCCCTGGTCGATGAAGATCACGCGGGTGGCGACGCGGCGGGCAAAGCCCATCTCATGGGTGACGACCATCATCGTCATGCCGTCCTTCGCAAGGCCCGTCATGACGTCGAGCACTTCGGAAATCATCTCGGGATCGAGTGCCGAGGTCGGCTCGTCGAAGAGCATCGCCAAGGGGTCCATGGCGAGCGCCCGCGCAATGGCGACGCGCTGCTGCTGACCGCCGGAAAGCTGGCTCGGATATTTGTTGGCATGGTCGGCAAGCTCGACGCGATCGAGAAGCTGCATGGCCTTGGTCTTCGCAGCCGTCTCGCTGCGCCCAAGCACGATCTTCTGCGCCAGCATGAGATTGTCGATGATGGTCAGATGCGCGAAAAGCTCGAAATTCTGGAAGACCATGCCGATGCGGGTGCGCAGGTTCGGCAGATCCGTCTTCGGGTCCCCCACCTCGATCCCGTGGACGCGGATCGAGCCCTTCTGGAAAGGCTCCAGACCGTTCACGCATTTGATCAGCGTCGATTTGCCGGAGCCGGACGGGCCGCAGACGACGACGACCTCGCCGCGATCGACATTGACGGAGCAGTTCTTCAGGACTTCGTAGTTGCCGTAGAATTTGGAGACGCCACTGATTTCGATCATGAGCGGCCTTTCGCGAAACGAGTGATGGAAAAGGGTTGCAGCGCCCTGCCGGTTTCGCGGCCAAGGACGAGCTGTGCAGTCAACTGGCCGACGATCGGGCCGAGCGTATAGCCGTTGGACGTGACGGCGCTGAAATAGCCGGGCTGTTGCGGATGCTCGCCGAGGATCGGCGCGCCGTCGATATTGATGTTCATCGCCGCCCAGCTGCGGATGACATGCAGCTTGCGCAGCGCCGGGACCACATGCTGGGCAACCCAGAGATTGCCCTCGAGGCTCGACAGCAGCGGCCTTGGATGTTGATGTACCGGATCGAGGCCGGCGGTCCAGCCGCCGCCGATGATGAAATTGCCGTTGGCCGCCTGCTTCAGGGTCAGATGACGATCGGCGTGGGCGACGAGGCAGGAAATCAGCGGCGCGGCCGCCTCCGTCACCACCATCTGCAAAGGCGCGCCGAAGACGGGAATGTCGAGACCAAGCATCGATCCGATGCGCGATGAAAACGCGCCGGCTGCATTGACGATGCGTTTTGCCCGGATCGTGCCGCGCGATGTCGTCACCTCAAAGCCAGCCGGACCGGGCACGATGCCGAGGACCTCGCATGTTTCGAAGATACGGGCACCCTTCGCTCGTGCCGCTTCGAGAATATGCTGCGTGGCGACCAGCGGGTTGATCTTGCCTTCCTGCGAACAATAGGCGGCGCCGACAAAATCCGGCGACAGGGCCGGTTCCAGGGCTCGCAATTCCTCTTGACCAATCAGCCTGCAATCGATGCCGGCCCGCTGCTCGACGCCGACCTTCTCAGCGAGGAAGCGCATGTGCGCCTCGGTCTCGGCAACCATCAGGCCGCCCGTCGCCTTCATCTCGAAATCGCAGCCGAGCTCATCCTGCAGGGCTGCCCAAAGGGCGATGGAATCGCGCTGCAAAGGCAACGTCTGTGCCGCCGCACTGCCGCCGCCTTCGGCCCGAGCGCCGTGATCGAAGGACAGAAGCTGCGCATGCAGACTACCCGCATTGCCACCCGAGGCCAGCGAATTCGGAAAGGCACGCTCCAATACGATGACCTCTTCGCCTTCGCGGGCGAGAAAGAGGGCCGTCGACAACCCGGCAATCCCTGCCCCGATGACCAGCGTCGAGGTCTGCGACAGCGGCAGCGGTTCGCGGCTTTCGAGCGGCGGTTTTTCGGGCAATAGCGCCCGCCTATGGCCACCCCACTCGGGCTTTTCGACCGCAAGCGCTGCCAGCGGCACCGGCCGCAGCGGCATTTGCGGAGCGAGAAAGCCGCGCGTCTCTCCGGCAGTGCGTTTCTCTCCGACGACGGCCGCGATGGCGTGGCCGCAATAGCGGCTCTGGCAGCGCCCCATCCCGGCACGCGACAGCCGCTTCAACGTCGCGATGTCCCTGGCGCTATGCTCGCCAAGCGCCCTCAGCGCGCCATAGGTAACGCCCTCGCAACGACAGATGACGGTGTGATCCGGTGGTAATTTGTCGCCAATCGGACAGGCCGCTTTGAAGACGGTCCAAAGCATCGCCTGAAAATTCCGGTGCCGTGTAAGCCTGCGTTCAGCACCGGGATCCAGTGCGACGTCGAGGCCAAGCTTGCGGGCCACGGCAATTCCGGCAAGCCGGCCTTGGGCCATGGCGATATGCGCGCCACCGAAGCGGGCGGCTTCTCCTACCACATGGATATGGGCAAGCGTGGTCTCGCCATCATCCTTGGTGGTGGCAACGAGATCGCTATCGATGACCTCATGGCCGCAACCGAGCAATCTGGAAAGTTCGTTTGAGGACGCAAAACTGCCGCCGATCAGAACGGCATCAGCCTCAAGCCTGATTTCACCATCCGGTCCAGTGACCGTGATGGTTTCGACATCGACTTGCCCGTCTATCGACGCAACTCGGCTTTCCCAGAGGATCGGAATGCCGGCTGAGCGCAAGGCGGCCACCTGCCGCAATCCGCCTATTGCAAGCGCCTTGTCAGCGGCCAGAAGCTTGAGCGCAGACAATGGTTGCTTCCACGGCGCCGGAGCGGTTTCCACCAGCGCGACGACGGAACCGCCGGCTTTGCGGATCTCATTGGCGACCTGAATGTTGAGAGGGCCGTTGCCGGCAATGACGATCCGTCCGGCGGGCACCGTACCGTAGCTTCTCAGTAGCGTTTGCGCAGCACCTGCCGTCATAACACCGGGGCGTGTCCAGCCGGGTACGGCTGGCGGCCGCTCATAGGCTCCCGTCGCGATCACGATCATTCGCGGCTTGCAATAAAAGGCACCTTGCGGACCGTAGCATGCGATCCTTGGACCGCCCTCCTCATTCTCCGCGCCCCAGACGAGTGTTCCGCCAATCATCGACACGCCCGCAGCCCGGGCACGCCGGATCAGGTCGGCGCCTGATCGGGCCTGCTCGTCATCGCTGAGACGCAAAGCCGCCTTCGATGTCGAGGGCTGCTTGAAATATTGCCCGCCGGCAATAGCGCGCTCGTCGACCAAGGTTACGCTCGCTCCGGCTGCTGCTGCGACCTCGGCAGCCGCCAGGCCAGCTGGCCCGGCGCCGACCACCAGCACGTCCATCTCCAGACAAGGGATCTCCGCCGGCACCTCGCAGAGGTCAGCATGGTCCGCCGTGGGCGCTGGCTTTGAAGCCGGCCGGCGAACCTGCATTCCTTCCGTGACCGACGTCATGCAGGCGCGCTGACTGACCCTGCCGTCGACAGTGACAAGGCAATCCTGACATGCGCCCATGCCGCAGAAAAGACCGCGTGCCTCGCCCTTGAGGCCGCGGGAAAAATCGTGCCGTCCGCCCGCCTCGATCCCCGCCGCGATCGTCATCCCGCGCTCGGCACGGAAAGCCACGTCGTCGACGAAGAACTCGACGGCTGGTTCCGATCCGGAATTCGGGTTGGCATGCGAGGCGGACATTTCTCGATCCTCAGGCGCTGAATGTCAGACCGAAGTCCGAAACCAGCTTTTTCATGGCCGCGTCCTGTTCGGGCGGCAGCGGCAGGCGCGGCGGGCGGGGCGTGCCGGCGGCAAAACCCATATGCGTCAGCAGCGCCTTCGATCCGGCAACATAGGCTTGCCCACCGACGGCCTGGATGATCGGCAGCCACTTCAGGTAAAGCGCGCGTGCTTCATCGGTCTTCTTTTCATCGGCAGCAAGCTCGAAAATGCGGACCATCGGCCCCGGCGCCACGTTCGAAGCAACGGCGACCCAGCCTTCCGCTCCCATCACAAAGGATTCGAAGCCGAGAATACCGCCGAAGACGGTCATATTGTCGCCCGCCAAGCGGATGATGTCACGCACCCGCGTCACTTCGAGGGTCGATTCCTTGATGTAATCGCAGCCCTTGATCTCGGCGATACGCTTCACCAGCTCCGGCTTCAGATCGACATTGGCCGTCGCCGGGTTGTTATAGACCATGATCGGGATGGAGATCGCTTCGGCCACCGTGCGATAGTGATGGACCAGTTCGTCATCCGTTGGCGTGGAATAGAAGGGCGGGATGATCATGACGCCATCAGCGCCCATCGCCTCCGCTTTGAGACTGAGACGGACACATTCGCGCGTGTCTTCCGCGCCGGTCCCGATCAGCACCGGAACGCGGCCGGCAACAGTTTCGATGACCGTCCGTGCCACACCGTCACGTTCCTCTTCGCTGAGCGACAGGAATTCGCCGGTCGAGCCAAGCGGGATGAGGCCATGAATGCCCTCTCGCACCTGCCAGTCGGTAAAGGCGGCCAGCGCCTTCAGATCCACGGCGCCGTTCGCGTCCAACGGCGTGATCATCACGGTATAGACACCGCGAAACTTCCTAGTCATGTCAGATATCCTGGTTCTAGCGCTTCTCGGTGACGGAAAGCCGGGAGTTGGTAGCTTGACCGAAGCGCTTCTCGATATGGTTCTGGACGAAATCCCAGAGCGTGGTCAGAAGAAGGTAGTAGATGGCCGCCACCGCGAAGAGCTCCAGCACCATGAAGTGCTCCTGGATGAGCACCTGGGTGCGCCGCAGAAGCTCCTCCATGGAGATGACCGAGGTCACGGAGGTCGTCTTCAGCAAGCCGTTGACGGAGTTTCCAAGCGGCGGGATGATCACCTTGAAGGCTTGCGGCATGACGATGTGGCGCATGATCTGCCGCTCCGTCATCCCGAGCGCCCGCGCAGCGCGGGCCTGCCCCTCCGGAACAGCCTCGATACCGGCACGGATAATTTCCGCAAGATAGGCGGCTTCGTTGAGCGCGAGCCCGATCAAGGCCGCCTCGATCACGGTGAAGCGAATGCCGAACTGCGGCAGCGCCGTGTAGAGAGCAATAAGCTGGACGAGCAGCGGCGTGCCCCGAAACAGCCAGATGTAGATCTTGGCGACGGTCTTGGCCAAGCGGAACGGTGATCGCCGCATCAGGGCAAGGACAAATCCAAGGATAAGACCCGCCGTCAGCGACACGACGGTCAGCCAGATGGTCGTGAAGACCCCACCGAGGATGAAGGGATTAAACAGGTATCCGAAGAAACCCGACCAGCTCCAAAGCGTCATGAACGTAACTTTCTGCTCAAGGCGAGCGCGGCAGCCCCGCGCATCGCCATTCCGATGAACCGATCAAACCGATCAGCGGCCAGGGCCCTTCACGGAATAATCACCGGACACCATAGGCAATCCGTACTTGTCGAACAGCGCCTTCAGCGATCCGTCAGCCTTCATCTCCTTGAGCGTCGCCGATACGGCATCGGCAAGCGCCGGGCTCTTGAAGGCGACGGCCACCGGTGCGGGATAGAGGCCGCTGAGTGCTCGCTTGAAGTCGCCCCGCGCGTCATAGTCCTTGGCGACGGCATCGATCGACACCACGCCATCGACTTGGCCCGCACGCAAAGCCTGATAGGCGAGCGCGAAATTGTCGAAGGTCTGGATCGTCAGGCCCTTCTTGCCGGCATCGCGCAATTCCTTGTCGAGGAGGCGCGTCTTGGTTTCTTCGAAACCGCCGATCTCGACGCCGATCGTCATGCCGGCGAGATCGTCTTTGCTGGCGACCTTCTTGTCGGAATTCGGCGCGACCGAAACGCTGATCGCCTGATCCTCATAGGGGATCATCTGCATGATCTTGGCGCGTTCCTCGGTGAAGAAGATACCGGTGTTGATCATATCCCAGCGGCCGGCCTGCAGGCCCGGCACCATCGCGGAGAACTCGATCCGGACATATTCCGGCTCAAGGCAGAGACGCTTGGCGATCTCGGTGCCGAGCTCGACACGCATGCCCTTCAGGTCGCCGCTGGAGTCGATGAACTGCAAGGGCGGCAGTGTCGGGTTGGTCGACATCACCAGCTTGCCCGGCGTGATCAGCTCGCCGGCCGCGACCTTTGGCGTGCAGGATTGAGCAAGGGCGAACGATGTTGTCAGGACTAGGAACGATGCGGCGAGAATGCCGCGGGACAATTGAATTCGGAACATGATGACCTCTGGAGCTGGTTTTCTTATTGGCGTCCCAAAGTTTGCATTCATATGGGATCCCACTTTTATACAAAATTTCTCCGGCGATGCAAGAGCTGCTGCGACGCCCCCTCAGTAATTTGTAAGAACGCCCTGCCGAACCGCCTCGAGATGGCGCGCCATCGCCTGCCGCGCCGCATCGGAATCATGTGCCGAAAGTGCGGCCAGGATCGCCCGATGCTCGGCGACACCGGGTTTTGCCCGGACCACCGCCATCTGCCTTTCAAAGATCGTCGTATAGCGCCGCATCTCACCGATCACGGCTGCCATGAAGGGATTGCCGCTAGCGGCGGCGACGGAGCCATGCAGTGCATCGTCGAACTGCCAGACGAGCTCCGGATCCGGATCCGGCTCGGCCTCGATCGCATCCAGCATCACCGAGAGTGATTTCAACTCCTCCTCGGTCATATGCGAAGCTGCCAAGGCAATGGCACTCGGCTCGAGCAGCATCCGCATCGCCAGGCTGTCGAGATAGTCCTTCAGCGTTATGACCCGGACGCAAAGCACCCCCTTGTCATTGCGGACCAGCAGCCCCTCCCCTTCAAGGCGGCCGAGTGCGTGGCGCATCGGAGAGCGCGACACGGCATGCTTGCTTGCAAGCCGCCTTTGCTGCACCACCGATCCGCCCACCAGCCGCGCCGAGAGAATATCGGCTAAAAGCAGACGATAGGTTTCGTCGGCAAGGCTTGCCTCTCCCGCGTCGTTCAGGCGATCGTCCATGAGTTCCCTTTTTGCTTCTTTGCGAGATCGGCTATCATATGTAACAGCTGCGTGTATGAAGAAAGAGCGTTGTCACGCAGGATGCGGGCAGCCCGGGAAATGAGGTAGGGGTGACAGATATTTCAATCATGCCGGCGACACCGTCGTCCACGGGCGGACAGCACAATCTTGCCTCGCTGACCTACAAAGCCGTTTCCGACATGATTCGCCATCGCAGGCTGAAGGGCGGACAGGTCATCGTCGAGGCAAGACTCGCCGAAACCCTCGGCATTTCCCGCACCCCTCTGCGGGAGGCGCTACAGCGGCTGGAAGGCGAAGGGCTGGTGCGCAAGGGCGATGGCCGCAACTACGTCGTACGGCAGGTGGATATCGGTGAATATCTGCAAAGCCTGCGGCTGCGATTGCTGATCGAGCCCGAGGCGGCCGTCCTGGCGATCCCCAATATTCCGCGCCGGCAACTGATCGCCGTGCGGCGCGAGATCCATGAGCTTCTCGACGCGACCGCCTATCACACCGACGCGCACTGGGTCTCCGACGACAACCTGCACAACCTGATCATCGATCATTGCGGAAATACCGTCATGGCGAAGGTGCTACGGGAGCTGCGCGCCACCACGCGCCTGTTCGAGATCGATCGCCTGAAGGATCGCCTGAAGCCCGACTCGACCGAACATCTCGTCATCATCGAGGCCGTGGAACGCGGCGATGCGGGCCAAACCCGCAACGCCGTCGCCCTCCATATAGAAAGCCTGATCGCCTTCACCCGCCAGCATCTAGGCGTCGCCTGACGATAGACATGATCGGCGGTTAGCCGCCGATCATCAGCTTGACGACTTCCTCATGCGTGGTTTCGCTGATCTGGCGCTCGCCCGCGACGATACCGCGACGCAGGACGACGATGCGGTCGGAGACGGCAAAGATGTCCTGCAGATTATGCGAGATGAAGATCACCCCGCGTCCCTGCGCCTTCAGCGACTTGATGAGCGCCACGACCTTGCGCTGTTCCGGCACGCCAAGGGCTGCCGTCGGCTCGTCCATGATCAGGATGCGGGCGTTCCAATAGACTGCGCGTCCGATCGCCACCGCCTGACGCTGGCCGCCGGAGAAGTTGCTGACCGGTGCGTCGAGCCTTTTCACATGGAAATCGAGCTGCGCCATCGTCGCGCGCGCCGCCTCCGCCATCGCCTTCCGGTCGATGACCGGCAAGAAGCCGAAGAGCTTCTTCATCGGCTCGCGGCCAAGGAAGATATTGGCGCCGATCGTCAGATTATCGGCGAGCGCCAGATCCTGATAGATCGTCTCGATCCCCTTTTCCCGCGCATCCTGCGGCGAGGAGAAGGTGACGGGCTTTCCTTCGATCAGGATTTCGCCCGAGGTCGGCGGATAGACGCCCGAGATCGCTTTGATCATCGTCGTCTTGCCGGCGCCATTGTCTCCCGCCAGCGCGACGACTTCGCCAGGACGGACGACCAGGGAGCAATTGTCCAGGGCATGGACCGCACCGAAATAACGCGACAGGTTGCGGACTTCGAGAAGGGGCGTTGCGCTATTCATCCTGTTTTGCTCCGCTGAACCGGCGCTGCGCCTGATCGATAAGCACCGAAATGATGATGACGATGCCGACGGCAATGAACTGCCAGAAGGGTTCGACATTCATGAAAACCAGACCGTACTGGATGACGGCAATGACCAAGGCCCCGGCAACAGTGCCGATGATCGTCCCGGAGCCGCCGAACAGGCTGGGGCCGCCG
>NZ_AJVM01000054.1:0-3460 GCF_000281735.1 Rhizobium sp. AP16
GCCGCGTCAACGTGACAGTGCCTGTCGGATTAAGCTGTCCTCGTCGACTGGGATATCGACAAGCTTCCGGCGATCTTGATCTTTGAGAAGCTTGCGCTTTGCCATCGCCCGACTCCATTCATGACCAATCTGCGTCGAGCGTTGTCGAGTCGGGCCGGACAGAGAAATCAAAACTGGCGCGTGTCGATAGCAATCCACAGAGATCGGATGTTGCACATCCGAACTACAACAACGTTCCTGTTCCGTTCGGCCTTAGCGTACGATTTCGGACTGCTCTTGTTCTGACCCCAATATTTTCAATGATTTATAAATTGCAAGAACGTCGCAATGAAACGCCAATGATCTGCCACCCAGGTTTCCTCCGGTGACGAATGGAGTCTCGGAGGATTTTGAACCCCATTTCCCGCTCCAGGAATTGGGGATCAGATTTACTTTTGAAAGATAAAGGTGTTTTGCTGAAGCTGGAATACCGCGATGCAGGCGGAAGCCTTTTGTCTTGACACATGCACCTTTGCGGCCACCAAGACGAGGCAAAAATATACCAAGGTCCATTGTCTGTGAACGAATTGCCAGAATTCATTTCCCAAGCATTGGCAAAGCCTGTCAATTACGCGGATGATTACGTCCGATCCGTTCTTGCACTGAAAGGACGGCTAGAGGCAGCATTGAAAGCGAGCTTGGTACTAGACGACGATATGAATTACAACGCGGCCCAATCGTTGACCTGCAAGGTGGCGGGCAAGGATGAGGCGTTGGCCAAGGTGTATGAATTTGATGTCAGGTTCTACATCTCGTCGAAATCGCCTTTGTTCGCCATTTATTGTTTCGACAGAAAGTGGGGCATGACGGATAGGGGTAGAGCCAATCATCCGATTGAGCAGGAAAGGTTGCCGAAATCGGTTTTGGCATCGATGGACATCGCGAAAGATTTGTTGTCTGAATGCGACTTCAAGGAAGTGGAGCACCGGTATTTTTTCTTGCCCGCAACCGGGTGCGTTACGCAGATGGATGGTTTGCCAGCGACTGTATTTGAATGTCTTTTTGCGGAGATTGTTTGAAACGCAGGCGAACTTGCAGGGTCTGTTCTGGGAACACCCAACAGCCGCGTAGCGGCCAGAGAATATTCGGAGCGCAACCTCAAAAAGGTATCGGTTGTTGAAACAAACCATGGCCCGGCAGCTCGATCTGATACGCTACCTCGAACGAGGCGCCGTGCATCTCGCTGCCAGCATGGGCACTCCACAGGAGGCAGCCTGCGAGCCAGAGGCCGACGAACGGTGGTGTACGAGGTCAGGAATCGTCTACACCTTCGACTTTGACGGTTGGAGCGCCAATCTTCACTTCGACAGCGACAGGCGCTTTTCGCACGACACCATCGACTTTTTCGGCCATTGCGACCTGCCCGGCTTCGCGCGCATTGCCAGGCCCTCGGAGGTTGCTTGCACCGTCAAGGGCACAGTGAGCTTCGACCTCGGCGACGAGCAGGTGGCTCTGCTTCGATCCGGCGCCACAGTTCATTTTCGTAAAGAGGAGGGCGACGTGCGGGTGCTGACAAAGATTGCCGGTGCTCTGCTTCCGTACGATGCACTCGCGAACTACTACCGCTTGATGCTGCGGTGTTGAGCGTACCCCGGGGATGCACATGCTATCGATCGACCTGCTATACCAAGACATGCACACCGCACCCTCGCTGCTTTCCGTGAGTGACGAGTTGCGCTTCATGGTCGGTGTCATGGCGCTCGAGCCTAACGACATCGCGCGCAACAGCGAGGTTTTCTTCAAGATCCTGGATCATCTAGAAGAATCCCACACCGCAGGGTGGGGCCACGCCTCCGAGGATCCAGAGGCAATGAAGATCTTCGAACGGTTCGCCTCATTCCTGGAAGGCCTTGTGGAGCACATTCCTGCACAAAAGGAGTGGCTCAGCACCGCGGCTGAGAACTTCCGTCTCCGGTGGACGACGATCGGTAAAGCAACCCAGGAGCTACGTGCCGTGGAAAACCTCCGCACTGAAAGTGCGCGACCAGGCTCGCAGGATGGTGATCAAGCATCATGAAAATCATCAGGTTCAGTGAAACCAGCGATGGCTATTCCATCGACAGCTCAGCTTATCCGGCCTATGTGCGTGAGGTACGCATTCTGGTGCCGACGGACGCTCTCGAATTCATGGACGCGACATGGCACTACGAGCATGGGGACGCGCGATGCCCGCACGATGCCAGGCTGGAGCAGTTGCTCATACGAGAGTTCGACGACGGTGACGTCCGGGCGAATGACATCGGGATGCATCTGGCCGGAGCGTATGGGAACCGCATCACGCTGTGCTACAGCGACGTACAGTCTTACGCGGCTGACAAAACCAAGAGCGAATGGCCCGCTGGCGACCGCTCCCACGGAGATTGGCTTATCGATGAGATGCTGGTGCTTGAAGATGGCTTTCTGAGCCACGAGATCGTCTTCACGAACTCCGTGATCAAGATCAAGCACAGGGAGGTGGTACGATGACTACAAGGCTCTCAGCAAACTGCTGACGGAATGGTCCGTGCGGCCGACCGTGATACCCATCTTAGATGCTATCTCCGCAAATCCAACTTCAGAGGACCTACCGCTGCTGAACCAGGCGCCCATGGAGGACAACATGAACTCGCCATCATTAATTTGTGGTACCAGCAACCTTGCCGGGCCCGTTACCAGGGCTTCCCTGAAAATCATCCCGGTATAAAGACCGACAGATGCTCAAACACATGGTCCAGCGGCAGGTGATCCGTGAGTCGCTCGAAGTCGTCAAAACCATCAGGCAGCGGCAGGCCAATGCCTTCGATGCCGTCCACCACTACTGCACCTCCCCATGCTACCTGGGTTGTTGAGTTATTCAATACCTCCCTGACCGTCATGCCGGCCCAGAGCTTGCCCTCATAGCGACATTCGAACCCGGAGTTGCACATCACCGAGTAGATCGATCGGCTTTCGTCGTAGCCGATAGTGATAAGTCCATCGTCAATGAACACGGTGCCCTCGGAGATTTTTATAGCATGGTGGTTCCGAAGGCTCTCGATCACCGCGTCGATGGAAGTCTGAAGTGCAATGCCGCCGAGCGAACGGCCCGGGACGATTTCGTTGATCAGTCTCATGGTTCATGGCTCGGACGGAAGCGATTTGAGCACGGCCGATGGTTCTCGTACTTCAAGGCGAAATAGTATTGCAACGCCGCGCACGAGTCTTCCGAGGTGTCCCGCGAGCATTTTCCGAGGATGTTCTCGATCGCTCGCCGGAGCAGTTCGTTTCTCAAAGATCAACCCTTCTGTTTGCGCCACTGCTCCAGACGGCGCATCATGCGCTGGAAGCGATCGAACGAAGCCAGTGCCAGATCGGGGTCGCTTGGCTCGATATCCCTGACTGTCTGATGGTTCTTGTCCTGATACATATAGCACAGAACGGGGCACTGTCACATTAAGGAGCG
>NZ_AJVM01000055.1:0-11057 GCF_000281735.1 Rhizobium sp. AP16
GCGGCGACCTCCCCCCTCAAGGGGGAGGTGTTCAATCACCACCCGCCTCCGCCACCACCGCCACCTCCGCCACCGGAGAAGCCACCCCCGCCTGAGAAACCGCCGCCGCTGCCGCTACCAAAACCGGAGGAGGAGCTGGAGACTGGCGCGGGGATGGTGGAGGCGATGGTCGAGGCCATGGAGGAGGAGAATTCGCCGATCCGGCCGCCAAGGTTGCCACCGTAGACATTCCCGACATACCAGCCGGGAGCGTAGCTTGCGGCGACCGCGGCACCCGCGGCCGTTGCCAGCCAGGCATCGAAGGCGCTTGACCAAGGTTTTTCGACGCCGAGCGCGACGGCGTAGGGCAACAGCTTTTCGAAATGCTGCGGCGACATCTGCGGTGCGCCCTGCATGTTCATGCGGTCGCGTTCGGCAAGCGTCAGATATTGCCGCAGCCCGGCAATGCCATCCATCATCTTCCGCCCGATCGGCGTCGGCGCGCCCATCAGGAAGAAGAACACGACATTGAGGGCGAAAATGCCCACGATCCCGACCAGTAGCGGCAACTCGCCCGCTTCCATTAGCGGCACGACGACAGCCGCGAAAATACTGGTGACGACAGACACGATGACGAAGCCGATGAAGGCGAAGACCAGTACTGAAAAAATTCGGCGGCCAAGACCGGCATCATGGCGAAGGAACATCCGGCCTATGGCGCCGGCAAAGACGGTGACGACGATCGACAGGAAGCCGGGCACCACGATGAGCGGCAGCGCATTCTCATGCAAGCGGCCGAAGATGACGATGGCCGCCAGGATCAGCACCGACAATGCAATGCCGATGACGATATAGAGCCGGTTGGCCTTGTAGTATTCGTCGCGATGGTCGCGCTCGATGGCGCTGCGGAATTGCTGGCCGAGCTTTTGGACGGCCGCGCCGTTCGCCGCGTCGATCACCAGCGGCGTGAACGGGCCGATTGCGCCGAACAACACTTTCTCGCCGCTGCCCAGATCGCGGCCGGCCGTCTTGCCGGTCGCCTTGAGGATCACCTTATCCTTCAGATCGTCTAGAGTGACGTAACCACGCACGGCAAGATCGATCGCCGTCGCCGACAGCGCCGTCCATCCGGCACCGGAAAAGCCTCTGTTGTCGATATAGTTGACCAGCGCCGGCGAGACACCATCCGGCGGATCCCAGCGCGGAACCATGACGCCCCGCGGCGGATCGCGCCCGACGGCGAGCCAGCTCCTGAGATAATAGGCAAACAGCAGGATCAGACCGCCGATAGCAATAATGGCGTCGAGATGATCGGCGATGAACCAGCGCCATTGCTGGCCACTGCTCGGCGGCAGGATCACCCCCTTCGGCAGCTTAATGGCGATCGTCAGCCCCTCACCTTGCGCCAAGGGCCGCGTCGTGGCGAATGTAACTCTGCCTGCTTGTTGGCTGGCGCTTGCATCCTGGCCTTTGCCGCCAATCGGGCCGGTGTAATAGGCAAGCTGCTGCGCCAGTACCCCATCCGGCAGGGTAACGGTGGCCGAGGCTCGCAGGATCGGGAAGAGCCAGCCATTGCCGGTGACGTTCCAATAGAGCTCGTCGTGATCGTTGAAATAACGGATCTGCCGATCGGTGTTGTAGGTAATGCGGAAGGTATGCGGGCCGGGGCTCAGAAGGAATTGCGTCGAGCCTTGATCCGCCCGGCCGATATAGATGCGCGTGCCGCCCTCGATACGTTCCCTGCGCCACTCCTCGGGCTGCCCGTCGCGCTCGACGGAGACGACATCGAAATCCACCTGCGCCTGGCGGCCAGCCGGATCAATGAAGGTCAGCGGGAAATCCCGGAAGATGCCGCGACGGATGGCGCGGCCTTCGGCATTCACGGCAATGGTCTCGGTGACGTTCATTGAGCCGTCGCGATTGACGGCAATCGTCTGGGCAAAGTTTGTGATGACTTCGGCGGCCAAGGCCGCCGTTGCGGAGAACAGCAGGATCAAGGCCAGGAAAAGCCCGGAAAGCCAACGCATCATCACACCCCCATGTGATCCCGGCAGCGCCCTGTTGAGGGCGCTGCATAGCATGAACGTAAATCCACGCTCCCAGGGAGCGGGGCATTAGTCGTCGTAGGCGACACCCAGCGAAGCCAGTACCTGCCAATAGGCCGGGAAGGTCTTGGCAACGCAATCGGGGTCGAGAATGGTGATCCCGCCGATCTTCAGACCGGCGAGCGCAAAGCTCATGGCGATACGGTGATCGGCGAAGCTGTCGATTTCGGCGGGCAGTACCTTACCCGCAAGGCTCGGGTCGGAAGCGACGACTAGATCATCGCCCTCTTCGGTGCCGAGACCGGGGACGATCCGCGACAGGCCGCTCGACAGCGCCCGGACGCGGTCGCACTCCTTGACGCGAAGGTTCTCAATGCCGACGAAGCGCACCGGCGTCTCGTTGAAGGCGGCAAGGACGGCAAGCGTCGGGATGGCATCCTGCATCTGCGACCCGTCGATGACGGCGGGCAGGTGCGGGAATTGCGAGATCAGCTCATAAGCGCGGGCGTCCGGCTGCGAGAATTCCGCCGCCGGCGTGCCGAGATCGATCTTGCCGCCGGTCAGCGCTTCCGCCGCCCAGAGATAGGTCGCGGCGGAGGCATCCGGCTCGATGAGGAAATCCGCCGCATGGTAGCCGGTCGGCTCGACACGCCATGTGACCGGGCTAGTACGCTCGACCTTGGCGCCGAAAGCGCGCATGGCGGCAACCGTCAGGTCGATATAGCCGAGCGCACCGATATGTTCGCCGAGCAGCTCGACATCAACCGGGCGATCGCCACTGGCGGCCATCATCAGGAGGGCGGAGACATATTGGCTGGAGAGGCCGCCGTCGATCTGCACGCGGCTCGCCTCGAAACGGCCCGTGCCATTGACCGTGACCGGCGGGCAGCCGGTCTCAGTCGATGCATCGATACCGAGCGAGCGCAGCGCCTCGACCAGCGGGCCGATCGGCCGCTTGCGCATGTGGGCATCGCCATCGACGACGACCTTGCCGTCGACCAGGGCGGCGGCGGCTGTCAGGAAGCGCGTCGCGGTGCCGGCATTGCCGAGGAAAAGCGGTTCCGCCGCCGGCTGAAGTTTGCCGCTGCCGGTGACGATGAAGGTGGTGTCGTCGGGCTCATCAATAGTCACGCCCATGGCACGCAGCGCTTCGGCCATATAGCGCGTGTCGTCGCTCTTCAGCGCACCGGTCAGCCGGCTCGTGCCCTTGGCAAGGCCGGCGAGCAGCAGCGCACGGTTGGTGATCGACTTCGATCCCGGCGGCATGGCGCGGCCGACAAGTGGCTTGCCCGGCGGGATAATCGTGAGTTTGGCTCTACCCATCATCATTCTCTTTGGTCAGTCAGGAAAGCGGCCGATGGCCAGCGGTCGGCTTCCTTTACCGCCTCACATGCAAAACCGATAGCGGGAATCTCAGAACTTGACGGTTGGAACGGCGCGGTCGGCTTCGTCGGTGATCTCGAAGAAAGCGCGCTTGGCGAAACCGAACTGACCGGCGATGAGATTGGAGGGGAAGCTCTCGACCTTGACGTTCAGGTCGCGGGCGGCACCGTTGTAATAGCGCCGCGACATCTGGATCTCGCCTTCGATGCCTTCCAGCGAACGCTGCAATTCGAGGAAGTTTGTATTGGCCTTCAGATCGGGATAGGCTTCGGCAAGGGCGATCACGCGGCCAAGCGCCTGGCCGAGAAGGCCCTCGGCCACGCCACGGCCCGCGACATCGCCTGCCGGCACGGCCTGCGCCTTGTTGCGCAGCTCGACGACCTCTTCCAGCGTCTGGCGCTCATGAGAGGCATAGCCTTTTACGGTTTCGATCAGGTTGGGGATCAGATCGGCGCGACGCTTTAACTGCACGTCGATGCCGGACCATGCCTCTTCGGCCACCTGCCGGGCGCGGACGAGCCCGTTATAGACGAGAACCGCATACAGAGCGGCAAGGACGATGACCGCCAGGATAACATACATCGCGAACCCCCCGTTGCGATTACAATCAAGGGGACACTATGCGGCTTCGCGGATATTGTCACCCGCTTTCGCTGTCTGGGCAGTATCTTAGGCGGCCTGCCTGCCCCAGTTGATGCCGCCGGCATCCGTCAGCAGGAAGGCCTCGCCGCATGCCTTGGCGAGCGTACGCACGCGCAGGATGTAGCTCTGGCGCTCGGTGACTGAGATCACGCCGCGTGCGTCGAGCAGGTTGAAGACGTGGCTTGCCTTGATGCACTGGTCATAAGCCGGGAAGACGCATTTGTGCAGACGCTGGTTGTCGCTGTCGCCGGGCGCGCCGGCGGCCAGAAGCGCCAGGCATTCCTTTTCGGCATCGATGAAGTGACGATGCAGCATCTCAGTATTGGCATATTCGAAATTATGCCGGGAATATTCCTGCTCGGCCTGCAGGAAGACATCGCCGTATGTGATCTTCTCGTCACCTTCGAGGCCATTGAAATTCAGGTCATAGACGCTGTCGACGCCCTGGACGTAGGTCGCAAGCCGCTCGAGGCCATAGGTCAGCTCGCCGGCGACCGGTGAGCACTCGATGCCGCAGACCTGCTGGAAATAGGTGAATTGCGACACTTCCATGCCATCGCACCAGCACTCCCAGCCGAGACCCCAGGCGCCGAGCGTCGGGCTCTCCCAATCGTCCTCGACGAAGCGGATGTCGTGCACAAGCGGATCAAGACCGATCGCCGCCAGCGAACCGAGATAAAGCTCCTGCAGGTTCGGCGGATTGGGCTTCAGGATGACCTGATACTGATAGTAATGCTGCATGCGGTTCGGGTTTTCGCCGTAACGACCGTCAGACGGGCGGCGAGACGGCTGCACATAGGCAGCCTTCCATGGCTTCGGTCCCAGCGCGCGCAGCGTGGTCGCCGGATGAAACGTACCGGCGCCGACTTCCATGTCATAGGGCTGAAGAACCGCGCAACCCTTGTCGGCCCAATAGTTATGCAGGGTCAGGATCAACGCCTGAAAGGAGCGCTTTGGGTTCATATGGTCGGGCACGGTGGCGGTCATGGGATTGATTTCTTCAGGTAACGAACGGTTTGGCGGACAGGTGCCACGATGGAAGACAAGGGTCAAGAGATGACGTATAGATATGGCGATGCGTCTCCGCGATGACTTGGAGAAGGATATGAACGTCAAAACCGAAATCACATTATCCGAGCACCATCTCCGCCTTGCTGAAAAGATGGTCAAGGAAGGCGCATTTCCTTCGATCTCCAGCCTCGTAGAGGCGGCGATCGAGCAGATTGACCAGACGACCCATCATGATGGCACGCCCGATGACATGGTGTCCGGCATGGTGGATGAAATTCGTCGGCGCATGGAATTGCCTGCTGACCAATGGTTACCCTGGGACGGCAAGGAAATGGCCTCCAGGGTGAAAGACAAGCTGCGCCAGAAATACGCCAAATAAGTTAGCTCATGCGCCATGTGATAACCAAGCATCCGCTTGTCGAACACGATCTCTTCGACATCGTCGACTTCATTTCCAACTATGCAGGCATCGAAGTTGGACTAGCCAAGACCGATGAAATCACTGAATTCATCGACAGGCTTGCCGACTTTCCGCACATAGGCACAGTACGCGCCGATATGGCGCCAACATTGAGGGTAATTCCTGCTTCAGAAAAAGCGGTCGTGTGCTTCACTGTGGATGATGCCACCAAGGTCATCCGCATTATCTGCATCAGCTATGCGGGTGCGGATTGGATGTCTCGGGTAAAAGAACGGCGCTGAGATCCGCGCATCGCCGCGCATGTTGGCTTGATCGCGATCAAATCACCAATTGGCGGGGAGCCCCAATCGGAATGACTTTACCATCTCCAAAGCCCGCTTGCGCCGCTCTGTCTTGTCCGTGTTACTCGTCATCCCGCTTCACCCGATACTCCCCCGTCTTCGGATCCTTCACCAAGGTCCCGACAGCACCCGTCCGCCGCTCGTTTTCGGCCCTGCGCGACTTTTCGGTGAGCTTTTGCGCGTCGCGCACGAAGCGTCGATAAAGCCACCAGATGCCGCCGATGACGACGGCGAAGAATATAATCTGCGGCATTACGCAGCGCTCCCGATTACAATCCGTACCGTCCCCACAATGCCTTTTCCTCTGCCGCTTGCGCAAGTCCGGACGCAAGACCAGCGCCGATGCCGTCCATGCCCGCAAGCGAAACGCCGGGCGCGCGGCGGCCGAAGAGGCTGCGCGGCGTGCCAACCAGCACCAGCTTGGTCTTCTCGCCGAAGCGTTTCTTCAACTCCTGACGCATATCGCCGAGCCCGTCGATCAGGCCGAGTTCAAGACCGCGGCCGCCGGTCCAGAAGAGGCCGGAAAATACGGTGTCGTCGTCGGTGAGCTTACCCGCCCGACGCTCGCGCACCATATCGATGAAGACCTTGTGGATCTCCAGCTGCAGGCTCTTCAGATATTCGATGTCCTTTTCCTTTTCCGGCTGGAACGGATCGAGGATCACCTTGTTCTCGCCGGCAGTATAGACGCGGCGCTCGACACCGAGCTTCTTCAAAAGCTCCGGGAAACCGAACCCGCCGGAGACGACGCCGATGGAACCGACGATAGAGGTGGCATCGGCAATGATCTCGTCACCGGCGAGAGCGATCATATAGCCGCCGGATGCCGCGACATCCTCGACGAAGACCAGCACCTTCTTCTGCTTTTCCTGCGCGAGATCGCGGATACGGTTATAGATCATCCGCGACTGCACCGGCGAGCCGCCGGGCGAATTGACGACGAGCGCGATCGCCGGCGCGGCTTTCATCTCGAAGGCCTTTTCCAATGCTTGCGAGATGCCGGCGAGGTTGAGCGATTGGCGAAGCGGACCGCCGCCGGACGCAATGGCGCCGCTCAGCCGGACGACCGGGATGACGACTCTTTCCTTGCGAAACCGCTTCGGAATCATGCGCTTGAAAAAACCAGCCATTCGTCGTCCCTGAATCATGATGTTTGCTGCCGTGATGTATGCATGGAAATGGCAAATGCAACATCGATCGCTAACGATATATGGAAGCCTCCTCCTCCGGCAGCGGCCTCTCGAGCCACGAGGCGCACAATTCGAGGTGCTCCCGCGTTACAAAAAATGTGTCGGGCGGCAAGTCCTGGTTACGCGCCTCGACGCGGCTGACCAGTTCCTCAAAGGGCGGGTCCAGGAAGATTAGTCGGGCCTCGGCGCCTGCCTTTGACGCCAGCGCTCGCGCATCGTCTCGCTCTGTTCGACGGAAGAATCCAAATTCTAGAACCACGTCGCGCCCCAGACGAAGAACCTTATCAGCCAACTCCAATTGCAATTGCTGTACTGCACGTCGCCTGTCGGCATCGTAGCCGTCCCCAACAATTCGCGCCATCCATACGTCCGGAGACAGCAGCAATGCAGGGCATTCCCGTTCAAGGCGTTTGCCGATTGTCGTCTTCCCCGCCCCTGGCAGCCCCATTAACATGTATAATGTTGCCATACATTGTCCTTCCGTAGCCCTTGCGCGTCCATCATTGCACTTTCGCGCCGGGATTGCTCCGCACGACGTGTTTTCCATCGATGACAGGAGAGGACGCGCTTTCGCCGCAAGCGCACGGCGCCGCAAAAACATTCCTCCGTGTCCCTCAAGATTGGGCGCTGCGCCCTCTACATCTGGCGATCAAAAAAATAGATTTGTGGCATTGAACTGCAGGAGCATCGCATGTCCAGCCAGGCTGCCAACATCATCGATTTCCAGGCCTATCGTGACGCCCGCGTCAAAAGCATGCCGGTCGAGCAGGTTCCCGTTTCCGTGTGGCCCCAGCAGCCTTTCCTCATGTGGGTCCCTTTCATGGGCTTTGTCCCGGTGATGCCGCTTGGCAACCCGAACTATGGCGCTTGAATCCATCGAGCCGCTGCATGTGCTCCCAAGAGCCGAATCGGTCGACGAAATCTCGTCGCTGACGGGCCAAAACCTTCGCCGGTTGCGCACGCGCCGCGGCTATTCGCTGGATCGGCTGGCAAAAATCTCCGGCGTCAGCCGTGCCATGCTCGGACAGGTCGAAACCGGCAAAAGCAGCCCGACAATCAGCATCCTCTGGAAGATTGCCGCCGCGCTGGATGTTCCCTGCGGCTCGCTGATCGCCCAGCCGCACGACACCTCGTTGCAGGTACTGACGCACGCCAAGGCGAAGGTGCTGTCCGCCTCCGAAGGCAAGTTCCAGACGCGGGCGCTCTTTCCCTATGAAAGCGACCGCAAGGTCGAGTTCTACGAGCTGCGCATCGCGCCCTATCATACGGAGATCGCCGAGGCGCATCATCACGGTACAATCGAAAATCTTGTGGTTTCGCGGGGTACGGTCGAAATCGTCGCGGGCAAGCATCCGCCACAGATCCTCGGCGAAGGCGATGCCGTGATCTTCGACGCCGATGTCGTCCACAGCTACCGCAACATGACCAGCAGCGAAGCCGTGCTCTATCTGGTCTCGACCTATGTCGAGGAAGTTCGCGGCTAAGGCACACTTGCCTGGAGACGCAAAAAGGCCGCCCTTGCGGACGGCCTGAGGCAGATGGAGGTCTGCTTGTTAATTCCGGGGGTGGATGCCCTCTGGAATTAGGCTGCTTCCATCATGCAGCACATCATCATGTTGCCGCACATCATCATCATCGGCATGCCGGACGACATCATGCGCTTGCAGCATTCCATGAACATGTCCTTGTCCATGCCTTCCATCGGCATCATTTCGCAGACCATGCCCTTCGGCGTCATCTTGCAGGTCATCTTGCTCATCATCATCTGCATCATGGGCATCATGCCGTTCATCATCGGCATCTGACCCATCATCGGGTTCATCATCCCGCCCATCATGGGATTCATCATCGGCATCATCATGCCGTTCATCATCGGGTTCATCATACCACCCATCATCGGGTTCATCATCGGCATCATGTTCATGGCGGGGTTCATCTGGGTCATCTCCGGTGCTCGGCCGTATTTCGGCTTTCAATGAGAATTGAGGTAGAACGACTAAAAATAACGTTCAAGCTAAAAAAACGTTCCAATAATCTTTCCTCCAACAGAATGGAAACATGTCCGCTTGATGTCGAGCAAAGGCCGCTATCGCAGATATTCCTCCGTTATCACGGATTATACCAATGCCTTGGCCGAAATGAGTAAAATCGGGAATGGTTATTCTTGCCGCAAGCGAATCGCGGACTCATCAAACCTGTCGAGGGCGACAGGTCATTTCCGGGCGTAGGCGGCGCGGCCATTGTTGAGATAATCGACGAAATCGGAGAACTTGTGCACCCCTTCGCCGTGCATGGTCAGCGGCGCCCGCAACGCCAGCCGAGCCCGTGAGCCCTTGATCGCCGTCACCAGAATGCGAACCGCGTTTTCGCCGTCGCGCGGATGAATCGGCGTGATCTCGATGCCGCCGAAGCGGCGGCCGCAGGCGGCGATGATCTCGCCGATCGATTGCGGCCGGGCGATCAGCGACAACTGGCCGCCGGGGATCATGATTGCGCCCGCCGTGCGTACCCAGCGCTCGAACAGGCCGTCGGTCATGGCATGCGCCTCGGCCTTCAACGCGTCCGGCGTCAGCCGGTCGCTGGCATCGTTGAAGGGCGGGTTCATGATGACATGGTGGAAACTGTCGTCGATCAGACCGGCGGCGTTGCGCTCCTTGCCGATCAGGGTCACATCGGCTTCGATCACCGAGACGCGGTCCGCAAACCGCGCATTTTCCATAAGGGCGAGGCTCTTGCGGGCAAACTCGGCCATTTCCGCGGAACGCTCGAACAGCACCACCTCGGCCTGCTCCAGCCGCGAGGCGACGGCCATTCCGGCCGCACCCGCGCCGGCGCCGAGATCGGCCACCCTGATGCCGCGCTCATCGGCCACCAGAGCCGCGAGCAGCATGGCGTCCATGCCGGAGCGATGCCCCCTGCCCTTCGGCTGGACGACATGAAAGGCACCGCGATGGAAAGCGTCGATCGTTTCGGAGGAAGGGCCGGTCATGACGAAAACCTCAGTCGCCCGCGGAGCGCAGCTCGTCGCCGAGACCGGCATCGATGAGGATGCGTCGGGCCTGATCGGCGCGGTCGGTCTCCACCAGGAAGCGGCGTGGCAGCATGCCGAGCGAACCCTCGAGAATGCTCATGGCCTGATCCGCGACAAAGCAATGAATCCCGGCATCCTTCATCAGACTCTCGGCAAAGGAGAGGAGAACCGGGTCGTTCGTGCGGATGAGTTCGTGCATAAGCCTCGGGTTTCCTGTCAAATTTACGCGACGAGACAATTCGCCTCTTGCCGCCCCTTGCGCCCCTTCTTATTGTGCTTTGTGAAAAATGAACAGGAGTCCGGACAGTTGGGCGTCGTGATACCGCTTGAAGAAAGCAAGAATAAACAGGCATCCATCAAGCCATTGGTGGACCTGACCAAGGCGGATATGGAACGCGTGAACCAGCTTATCCTGTCGAAAGCCGGTTCCGACGTGCAGATGATTCCGGAAGTGGCGGAGCACCTGATCTCGTCTGGCGGCAAGCGCCTGCGGCCGATGCTGACCATCGCCTCCGCCGCGCTCTACAATTATCAGGGCGACAATCACATCAAGCTCGCGACCTCGGTCGAATTCCTGCACACAGCGACCTTGCTGCACGATGACGTGGTGGATGAAAGCGATCTGCGCCGCGGCAAGTCTACGGCCCGCATGATCTGGGGCAACCAGGCCAGCGTTCTGGTCGGCGACTTTCTGCTCGGCCAGGCCTTCCGTATGATGGTCGAAGTCGGCTCGCTGGAAGCACTCGACGTGCTGTCGTCAGCCGCCTGTGTCATCGCCGAGGGCGAGGTGCTGCAGCTCTCCGTCTCCAAGAACATGGAGACCACCGAAGACGATTATCTTTCCGTCATCCGCGCCAAGACGGCGGCGCTTTTTTCAGCCGCCGCCGAAGTCGGCCCGATCGTCGCCAATGCCGGCAAGGCCGAGCGCAACGCGCTGAAATCCTATGGCACCAATCTCGGTCTCGCCTTCCAGCTCGTCGACGACGCGCTGGATTACGGCGGCAAGGCCGCCGA
>NZ_AJVM01000056.1:0-13261 GCF_000281735.1 Rhizobium sp. AP16
GGCTGCCATGCTGGCTGCCGCAACCGAAGCCGGATCGGAAGCCATGGCGATGGAGCCCTTGGTGTCTTCAGGGCCGCGCAGCGGCCTGCCGCATATGACATGGCGCCGGCGGAAGCTGACGGCGGGCGATCCTGTCTTTCTTGAGTTGGCGGGAAGCCACGCCCGGTATCACGCCGGCTTGATGCGCGCCGTCTGGATCGGCCATCCGCCCGACGAAGCGCGCCGGATGATGGACTGCGCGCTTGCCGCCCTTGAGGCTGCCCTTGCGGCGATCCGACCCGGCGTGCCTTGCAGCGTGCCGCATGAGGCGGCGCAGAAGGTGATCGATGCGAAAGGCTATCATGCGGCCTTTCGCAAGCGCATCGGATATTCGATGGGGGTCGCCTTCGCGCCCGACTGGGGCGAAGGCGGAATTCTCAGTCTCTTCAGCGGAGTGTCGCAATTGATCGAGCCGGGCATGGTCTTCCATCTGCCCGCGACCTTGCGAAGCTACGGTGTCTGGACCGTCGGCGCTTCCGAAACCGTGATCGTTACCGAAACCGGGGTTGAGCCGCTATCGACGCTACCGCGTGACCTTGTCGTTCGATAGAGAGGCGGGGTCTAGCTAAACTTCAGGCGTAAGCGCTACCACCAGAAGCTTGGCGATTTGGTCAGGAGTTCGTTGCCGTCCTCGCCGATGATGATGATGTCCTCGAAGAAGGCCGCACCGACCCCTTCGAGCGAGAGAAAGGCTTCCACGCCGAACACCATATCCTTCTCGATGTGGTCTTGCGGCAACGACATACTGGTGGAGATGCGCGGCAGTTCGAAGCCGAGCCCGATACTGTGGCCGAAGAAGGGAAAGTTCTTCATGATCGGTGAGACGGAGCCGCCGAACGCTGCCGTCATGCGATCACCCTCCGCTGCCACGTCGAGAAGCTTCGCACCCGGCTGCATCATGTCGGTCAGGGCGTGCACGATACCTGCGGCGGCCTCGATCAGCCGACGCTGGTCGTCATTGGGTCTGCCACGAACGCCTGTGCGGCCGGGGTCGAGATAATAGCCCTGATAGAAGGCTGCATGGAGGGTGCCGGTGACGATGTCGCCTGGTTGCGGCGTATCGGCACTGTAGCCGGTCAGCGGAAAGCGCTGATCGAAACCGAGCGTATCGCCGTGATTGCAGCCGATCATTTGGAGGCGGCCACCGAAGCGCACTACCTCGCGGGCCGCCTCGCCGGCGGCATCCCGTTCGGATAGTCCGCCTGTCAGTCCTTCCATGAGTCGGTTCAGCCCGATAGTCGCCGTCTCGCCCGCGATCCGGAAACAGTCGAGCTCGCGCGGGCTCTTGATGCGTCTGACGTTGCGGATGAGATCATCGGCCTCGATCCATTCCACCTGCGGAGCTCCGTCAACGAGCTGGCTGTAATATTTGACCGGGATGAAATTCGTGCCCACCAGCGCAACACGGCCCGTGATACCCCGTTCGACCAGCGCCTTGGCGACGCTGGCAAAGGGATGGTTTGAGGAGCGCACGTCGGCGATGGAGACGAGATCGTCGCGCACTTCCGGTTCGTCGATGTGCAGTTCCGGCGCTTTGCCTTGCTGCAGGATGATGCCGGAAAAAGAGCGGGCCGACCAGATCAGCGAATCCATGCCGCCGCTGATGGCATAGTGATTGGACAGATAGAGAATGTCGCCGCAATTGTCCGTCGTGCCGCCGCCGCGCCCGAAGACCACGGCCGTCTCGAAGCCGCGCGCCTTCATCTCTGCGAGAACACGCGCCCAGCGTGCCTCGTATTCATCGAGCGGAAAATATCTGGCCATGGCACGGTTCCTTTGACGCGCAAGCACCTTTTGACGCTGGTCGGCTGAAGGCGTAAAGCTTTTCAAATTTCGGTACACCAACTGTATTCAACGGTCAACGCATGCCGTGATCCATCGGATGTGCTCGGCCGTCCCTCTCAGCTCTTAATGACTATCTTTTGCGCAGAAGGGCTGATTTTTTACGCAGAACGCCAATCATTTTTGCAGTAAATCATTGAAAAACAACCTTGAATTCCATTGGTATACCGAATAGGCTGAAATCTGAAAGTCAATGGTCGGGCGAACGGACCATAGAAGCCTCGAGTTCCAATGAGGCCCGTGCCCCGTCGAAACGCGAGTTTTGCATCATGACCGAATGTTCCGAAATCGTGCCGGCCAGCCATGGGCGCGCCTTCACGATGCACGCCGGCCAGTTCGCCGTCATCACCAATAGTCATGGCAACCAAGTCGTCGACACATGGGCAATATCGGCCGATGATCCGAGCGATATCATGTCGATGGACCATACTCGATCGGTCAATAGCAACATCTTCTTCAAGCAGGGCATGTCGGCGGTCGGCACCAGTCGCCTCAAGATGCTGACGCTGGTTAAAGACAGCGCAGCGCTGGCGCATGACACGCTTCTCTGCCCCTGCAATTCCGCTCTCTATCGCGAACTCGGTTGCGAGGAGGGGCGTCGCAGCTGTTCGGGCAATTTTCACGAGGCGCTTGCCGAGAGAGGCATCGTCCAGTCGTTCACCCCGGCATCGCTCAATCTTTTCATGAACGTGCCTGTCCGGGGCGATGGCACCGTCGAGCGCCTGCCTCCTGCATCGCAGCCAGGTGACCGGATCGTGCTGCGCGCCGAGATGGACCTTCTCCTGGTGCTATCTGCATGCCCACAGGACATCACCATCATCAACGGAGCAGCCCGCACGCCGAAGGATGTCGCGGTTGATATTCTCGACCAATTGCCGTCGGGGGACGAATGATGCCGGAGCCGATTCTGACCCTGCGCGACATCCGAAAGAGTTTCGGGGACAATGAAGTCTTGAAGGGAATTTCGCTCACCGTTACGGCGGGCGAGGTCGTCTCGATCATCGGCGCCAGCGGCTCGGGCAAGAGTACCTTCCTGCGCTCCATCAATGCGTTGGAAATGCCGCAATCCGGCTTCATGGATTTCGACGAGCTTTCGTTCGACTTCCGGCCCGAGTCGCGTCAGTTCCCAATGCCGGCGCAATTGCAAGCACTGCGGCGACGGGTGGGCATGGTGTTTCAGAGCTATAATCTCTGGCCGCACATGACGGTTCTGGAAAATGTCATCCATGCGCCGGTCAAACTCCTGAAGATGCCGCGCTCTCAGGCGGTCGAGGAGGCCGAAGCGCTGCTGTCGCGCATCGGGCTTTATGAAAAGCGGCATAGCTATCCCTCCCGACTGTCCGGCGGCCAGCAGCAACGCGTCGCCATCGTCCGTGCTTTGGCGATGAAGCCTCGCCTGATGCTATTCGACGAGGTGACATCGGCGCTTGATCCGGAACTTGTGCATGAGGTGCTGGTGCTCATGGCATCGCTGGCTGCGGAAGGCATGACTATGCTTCTCGTCACGCATGAGATTGCCTTTGCCCGAGACGTTTCTTCCCGGGTTCTCTTTTTCGACAAGGGCGTCGTTGCCGAATCCGGCGCGCCCGGCATCCTGCGCAATCCGCAAAGCGAGCGGTTGCAGCAGTTCCTACATCGCATTCTGCATGACCAATTTGGCTCCCTTGGCATGGATGCATCCAACGGGGAGGTGCTTTCATGAGCGAAGCGTTTCTTGAAGAACTCAAGCTTTACGGGCCGGGTTTTGTCGAGGCTGCCTGGACAGTGCTCTGGCTGACGGTAGCAACCATCATTTTCAGTTGGATCTGTGGTCTCGCGGCCGCCCTGGCGCATGGATCGAAGTGGCGTGCCGCGCGCATGGCATCGGCTTTCTATGTCTGGTTCGTTCGCGGAACGCCGACGCTTATTCAAGTTTTCATCATCTATTTCGGATTGCCGGCCTTTGGCATCAAGCTTTCTCCCTTTGTCGCCGGCGTCCTGTCGCTCGGGATCAACAGCGGCGCTTATGTCGCGGAGATCATTCGTGGCGGCCTTTCGGCCATTCCGCGTGGGCAGACGGAGTCGGCGCTCGCGCTCGGCTTCAGCCCGTCGGAGACCATGCGCAGCATCATCCTGCCACAGGTCTCTCGCATCATCCTGCCGTCCATCACCAATGAGGCGATTTCGACGTTGAAGAACACGTCGCTGCTGTCGACGATTACGGTGGTGGAACTGACGCTTTATGCGCAGACCCTGATTGCTGCGACCTTCCGCCCGTTCGAATTCTACATCACGGTTGCGATCATCTATCTCGTCCTGACCACCATTCTCACCCAGCTTTCAGCTTGGCTGGAGCGGCACTATGCGGCCCAGACCTGAACGGTCGTGGTCTGGGCAACGCGCACCGGGAAGTTTTATGCGCCGCGAGGCGAAGACGATACCTCAACCAGATCAATAAAGGGAACAATAGCCATGAAATTCAAACTGTTTGCATTCGCTGGCACCATGCTTGCCGCCGCTGCCTTTGGTAACGCGCCGGCTTCGGCCGCTGGTCTGGAGCTCCTGGAACCCGGCAAGCTGCAGGTCGCGACCGAGGGTACATTTGCGCCTTTTAGCATGCGCGCTCCCGACGGCTCGCTCGACGGTCTGGAAATCCGCGTGATGAAGGAAGTGGCCAAGCGTTTGGATCTCGCCTACACGCCTGTCCTCATCAAATGGGATTCGCTCCTCGTCGGCCTGCAGGCCGATCAGTATGACGTCATCAGCGCATCCATGGACATCACGCCTGAGCGTCAGAAGAAGGTTACCTTCGCCAATGGTTGGCTGGAATCGGGTGGTCGCATCATCGTTTCGAAGGGGTCGCCGATCAAGAGTGCTGCCGATCTGAAAGGCAAGACAGTCGGCGCGCTCGTCTCTTCCACCTTTGCCAAGATCGCCGAGGAAAAGGGAGCCGTCGTCAAGGGCTACAAGGCCGAGGCCGACGCCATGCAGGATCTCGTCAACGGAAATATCGATGCGACGATTACAGACTCGATCGCTGGAGCCTATGCGGTCAAGAACGCACATATGCCGCTGGAGATGACGGATGACTACGTCAGCCACATTCAAAAGGGTTTTGCTATCAAGAAGGGCAAGCCGGAGCTCGTGAAGGCTATCAACAAGGCTCTCGCGGATATGGTGGCCGACGGCACTTATGCAAAGCTGACCACGGATCTGGTCGGCTTCGATCCAGCGCCGAAAGACCCGATCAAATCGGTCGAGTAGGCAGTTGTACGGCACATACCCTGCCTGTTGACGGGGAATAACATCGCATCCGCGTGACGCAAGCAAATGTGCTTGCGCTTTCGCAGGAGCGCAAAGTTCAGAGGTTCCGGTTAGCATCGATCGGAACCTCGTTTCGCATGCACACCATATATCGCAGCCTATGTCGGCATGAACGGCAGGATTCGTTTGCTGCGCATTTTCCAAAGCATTTAAGCGTGGTGACCTCTAACTCGAAGCAGGAGCCAGAAGGCATCAACCAAATATCCCCCTTGAACTGCGAGAACATGGCACCTATCTGCGGCTCAACCCGCTGGTCCGGGCCCCTCTGGTGAGAGCCGTCGGCGCTCTTGCGATGTCGGACCTTTTCCGACACCGTGCGCCGACAGAGGTTCTCCTTCGTGGAAACATCATTGTTTTTCGTTGAGTGGCTGGGAAAGCCGCTCTGGATGTGGGCAGGTTTCATTGCCCTCGTCATCGCCATCCTGTCGTTCGATCTCGGCATCCTGCATAAGCAAAACAAGGAGATCGGCGTCGGCGAGAGCATCAAGCTCTCCGCCCTCTACATCTCGCTCGGCCTCGCCTTCGGCGGCTGGGTCTGGTGGTATCTCGGCGCCGATTCCGGCCTCGCCTATATGACCGGCTTCGTCGTCGAAAAGACCCTGGCGCTCGACAACGTCTTCGTCATCGCCTTGATCTTCTCCTTCTTTGCCGTCCCGCGTCTCTATCAGCACCGGGTGCTCTTCTGGGGCATTCTCGGCGTGATCGTGCTGCGTGCCATCATGATCGGCGTCGGCGCGACGCTGGTGGCTGAATTTTCGTGGTTGCTTTACGTATTTGCGGCGTTTCTCATCATCACAGGCATCAAGATGCTGGTGATGAAAGACGCCGAACCCGACGTTTCCAACAATCCCCTTGTCCGCTTCATGCGAAACCGGTTCAACGTCACCGACACGCATCACGGCGAACGGTTCTTCGTCAAGCAGGCCCATCCGCAGACCGGCAAGATGGTCTGGTTCATCACCCCGCTGTTCATGGCCCTGGTCGTGATCGAAGTCGCCGACGTCATCTTCGCCGTGGACTCGGTTCCCGCGATCTTCGCGATCACCACGGATCCCTTCATCGTCTACACTTCCAACATCTTCGCGATCCTCGGTTTGCGCGCCCTTTATTTCGCGCTGGCGGCCATGATCCATCGCTTCAAATATCTGAAGCCGGCCTTGGCCATCGTGCTGGTCTTCATCGGCTCGAAGATCTTCGTTGCCGACATGCTGGGCCTGGAAAAATTTCCGGCTGCCCTCTCGCTCGGGATCACCTTCGCGATCATCGCAAGTGGCGTGGTCTGGAGCCTGCTCAAGACGCGCGACACGGTGAACAACGCTTAAAGCCCGCCGCGCACCTGCTGATGTGGTGGGTGCGCTGCCCCTTCTCTCCCAACAAACGCCTAACAAGGAACAGACATGCTCTCCAATTTCATCGCATGGCTCTTTGCTACTTTCGCCATCGCTCCCCTTCAGGCCGAGATCGAACAATACGCGGCCGCCGCAAATCTGCCGGTGGAGATCGTCCAGCAATCTCGGACGTGTTTGTCATCGCAAGTCCCGCTGCTGGTGCAACGTGCATCGCAGGATAGTTACTGGACCGTCACCACCATTGTCGGCGTGGCGACCGGCTGGAGCAACCCGGCGGACCTGCTCGACAAGAACAATCCAGCTTGCGCAGCCATCATCGGCCTCATTGAAAACAAAGCCGCTAGTGCCACCTGATAAATTGCAAAGCCGATCATTCCCCGGATTCGGAGTGGCGAGATCACATGACTGAGCAGGCAGCCGGCGCGGCACCGCAAGAAGAGATGGCATCGGTTCGCCTGAAAGAATTGGCAAAGCTTGCACAATCGCAAGGCGGTGTCAGCGTGAGGGAGGTGCTGTCCGGTCTTGGCCGGACCAGCATGGCTTTCACCATTCTTTTTCTGGCACTGCCTGCCCTCACGCCGATACCCGGACCTTTCGGGATGGTATTCGGCAGCGCGCTTGCCCTTGTTGCGGTGCAAATCGCCATGGGACGTCAGACGCTGTGGCTTCCGGCCTTCCTCAATCGGCGCAGACTGTCGTCGACAGTCGTTGATCTCGTCGTCCGCTACAGCGTTCCGATCATTGCCAGAGTTGAGGCAATTATCCGCCCAGGCCGCCTGGCAATGTTCACGGGCAGGATGATGCAGTGGCTGCTGGCATTTCCGATCTTCGTGTTGGCGATTGCTATCGCCCTGCCAATCCCGTTCGGCAATTTTCTGCCGGTCCTTGCACTGACGGTGATTTCCATCGCCCTGATGGCAAGAGATGGGCTTGTGACCCTGGTCGGCCTCATCCTGTGCCTCCTCGCATTCGCCGCCACCGCCGGGTTGGTGCACGTCGCTGTTGTGAGTTTGAGCGGGATCGGCTCATGAGCACGCGTGCCGCTCCGGCTAAGCAATTAAGCCGGCTACCTAACTTCGCCGCGTTGCAAGCAGCGTGATAGCGCCAGCCCGGGATTGCCCCATGGTTGGGCCAAACGGTTGCCCGCCCATGGGGGCTTCTTTATCGCACCCTCGTCGCCGCCTCTGCCTTCAGCCTGCTCACGATACGCCGGATTGTGCGAGGATTGACATTGTAGTGCTTGGCGACCGCAGGGATCGTCTGTCCGTCGACGCGCACGGCGTGATAGGCTTCCTCCTGTTGCTGCTCGTCCAGAGATGGCCGCCGGCCGAGATGCAAGCCCTTGTGGCGGGCGGCGTCCATGCCGGCGCGGGTCCGCTCGCTGATCAGGGCACGCTCGAATTCCGACAACGCGGCGATCAGATGAAACACCAGCCTTCCACCGGAGGATGTCGTGTCTATGTTTTCCGACAGAGAGCGGAATTCGACACCCCGCTTGCCAAGCTCGTCGACGAACTGCACGAGACGGACCAGCGATCGCCCAAGCCGATCGAGACGCCAGACGACGAGTGTGTCGCCTTTGCGAAGCACCTTCATGACGCCATCCAACCCGCGTCTTTCAAAACCTGCCCCTGACACGCCGTGATCCGTGAAAACACGGTCGCATCCGGCCGCGGCAAGCGCGTTCAGTTGCAGATCCATCTTCTGGTCTTCCGTCGAAACGCGCGCGTATCCAATTTTCATCAAATGCTGTTCCTCGCCGATGTTAGAGCATGCAATCACGAATGTATCGCGGCGATATATAATGTTATCATAAATTTAGCGATAACAAAATCACGCGCTAATTGAATGTTTGACAGAATGGTTCCCTTTTGTCCGCCCCAAAAAAAGTCCGATACGCGGTACGTATACGCCCTAAAATGCCCCTAAAATTGCCATTTTCCGCTATATGGCAAGTTACTTTCTTCTAATACGCTAAGGGAACCCTTGATGTATTGGGGCTGGAAGTACAGCGCGCTTAACTGTGCGAAAAATCCAAGTATAAAATACGAATCAACAAATAAAACTCCCGGAATTCTGGGGATATCCTCCAATATAAAGCAAGGCGATTTTTTGTACTGCAAAATCGCCGGGGCCTCGGAATATGGCGATGGAATATCGCGCGGAAATGCGCGTAATTCGCTGATTCAAAAGGAGATTTTTCGCCATGTATTGAATTTTCTCTACTTCGATCGCAAGCGGCCCATGCCGCAATGGGCGCTATCTGCCCTTTCGGCCTGTTTTTCCCCGATTTTCGGCCGTGACGGCTCAGCCGCGCGTTGCGCTATTCGCCAAAAACGACCCATGACTCGCGATATGGTTGTTGCTGGAGCGGTTGTTTTGCCCCCTGACTCCGGGGCCGAACGGTCCACAAATCGCAGATTTATGCGATCTAAAGACGATATTATCGTCTATGCTACCAAAAAGTTTCTGCATTCCTGCTTGTGCGCCTCTCACTTTCTCTCGGGGAGGCTGCAATAATGACACATTCGTCCCCATGGGAATCTCGCGAATTCAGCGAGGCGGCTTTCCCCGTCAAGGCTCAGGTTGCGCGTGCCTTGCTCAATATCGTCTTCGGTGAGCTCGAGGCGATGTTCGTCGTCGACAACCGCCTGCCTCTGCCTTTTTCTCTCGAAGATTCTCCCGAGCCGTATATCGCCATCAGCCGAGGCGATCGCGTGCTGACCGCATGCGTGACGATCGATCTCGGGACCGGTCTCTATGTGTTCAAGGCATTCGATCGCGAGACAAGCGTCGTGCTGACGACGAGGGTCGAGGAGCGCCTGATCGACCAGATCGTCGCGCATCTGGGCGGTTCGGACGAGAACCCGACGCCGCGCACGATCGAACAATCCGTCGACATGCTGATCGGCCAGACGATTGCGGATGTGGAGCGAAACCTCATCCTGCAGACGCTTCGCCGCTGCAGCGGCAATCCCACCCGTGCCGCGTTCATGCTCGGCATTCCGCTTGAGGCGCTCGGCGACAAGCTGGCCGTCTATTTCGGTCCGAAGCCCAAGGGCGGCTCGGCGAGTGCGGAGGGTCTGGCGCATTGACCTCGATTCTTCGCAACACCTCCGCTTCCCCCATCGCAACCGTCGCAGGCACGGCATTCGACCGGCCGCCGCTGGCGGATGAGATGAGGCAGACGCTTCAGAAAGAGTGCGAGGAGCGCCTGCTCCTCGTCTGGCGCACGATAGAGGCCAAGGTGCCGGCGACGGTGTCGCGCGAGCAGCTGGACCAGGCGCTTGCCCATTATGTCTATGGATTGACGCGGCCGCTTTATGCCGACAGGCCGGCCGAGCAGCTCGGCGCCATCGTCGATTTGATGGTCAAGACGCTGCCGACCGCGCGCGTCGATCACGCAATCCATTCCAAAGAAACCTACGACGAACGCTTTTCCGGCATCTGCGAAAGCCTCGTCCGTCTTGGGGAGCGCGACGCGCTCACTGTTCTGCATTCCAATTGGTTCAGCTCATTCAGCTCCGAACAAAGCCCCGTGCATGATGCGCCGGGTGGAGCTGGTGAAAGAGAGGGGATTTCCACGTGGAGAAGGCCGTTATGATCAGCAAGACCATGATTGAAGCAAACAACGCAGCTCAGCCCTTTGCCGCAAGGGCAGTTGGCCATGTCAGGCTTCAGCCGGGACAGCAGCAGACATACAGGTCGATCCGCCGGCGCATCGCTGCCATCATGCGTATGGCCTTCCGCATTCTCGGCATGGGCGAGAAGCGCTCGGTTGGCTCGCTCGGCCGTGGGGCGGCCGTTGCTGCCGCCCTTGCCGCCATGGGCATTGCCACTCTTGCCGACATGGCGCGCGCCGTCATGGGACACACCGATGTCCCGCATTGCCCACGCTGCAACCGGCCGATCGGCTTCATTTCCGCAGCCCAGCGGCAGTTCGCCCAGGTCCGCGCCAGCGTCGGCAAGTTCAGCAGCCGCGGCGCCCTTGCCGCCGCCATCTTCGGCGCTCTCGCCGCCGGCATCACCACGGTCGGTGCGCCCACGCAAGTCTATGCCGGCACCTGCGTGCAGATCGATGCGATCAACGGCTCGTCGGCGATGGGCTCCGGTGCCGGCGCCCCCGCGACCTGCGGTTCCTTCTCGATTGCGATCGGCGCCGGCAGCGGTGCCACGGCAAACAATTTCGGTGTCGCCATCGGTGACGCCGCGAACTCGACCGGTAATAATTCCGTGGCGATCGGCCGGCAGGCGTCGGCGACCGGAGCCCAGAGCTCGGTGCTCGGCCAGGCGGCCAATGCGTCCGGCGCGGGTGGCACCGCTATCGGCAACAGCGCTAGCGCTTCCCAGGCCAACGCCACGGCTCTTGGTATCCTAGCGAACGCATCGGGCACTAACTCCACTGCGGTTGGTAATAGTACCAAGGCCAGTGGTGCCCAAGCCTCAGCCTTCGGCGTCAGCGCGACGGCGTCCGGCGGTGCCAGCACGGCCGCTGGTAACAACGCCAACGCATCGGGGCTTGCTGCAGCTGCCTTCGGCTATGGCTCGACCGCATCAGGCGATTATTCTTTTGTCGGCGGTAACGCAACCGCTTATGGCGATCAGAGCATAGCGATGGGCAAGGGCGCTGTTGCTGGCGTTTCAGGCTCCGCGACGACGATTGTCAACGATGTCGCGATCGGCGCCGGCGCGATAGCGTCGGGTGTGAATGCCAACGCGCTCGGCGCCAACGCAAAGGCCACTGGCGCATCCAGTATTGCTGTTGGCAATACCTCGAACGCGACGGGTCTGGGCGCAATCTCGATCGGCAACCAGGGGTCATTTTCCGCGGTGTCGACAGCCAGCAGCACCGACTCGCTGGCCGTTGGCAACGGCACGACAGCGAGCGCGCAGGCTGCGACGGCACTTGGTGTGTCGGCCACTGCCTCGGGCACGTTTTCGACCGCTGTCGGCGGCAATGCAACGGCATCGGGCGCCAATGACACGGCGGTTGGTACCCGCGCCCAGGCAACAGGCGGAAATTCCTTTGCTGGCGGCAATGCAGCCAACGCATCGGGAGCGTCGTCGGTTGCCATCGGCAATGCCGCGTCGAGCAATGTGGCGGGCGGCGTGGCCGTCGGCTTGAATGCAAAAGTCTCCGGTCTCAGCGCCGGTGGCGGTGTGGCCGTCGGTACAGGGGCGACAGCCACCAGCGTCTCGACATCGATCGGCGGCGGCTCGACCTCCGTGGATAATGCGATTGCCATTGGCGCCCGTTCGGATTTCGCGGCGACGGCGACCGGCGATGGCTCCATCGCCGTGGGTAACAGTGCCGCCGCTTCGAAGAATTCATCGATTGCGATCGGCCGCCAGACGACGGCGTCCGGTGATGGCTCCATCGCGCAGGGCCAGGGTGCCACGGCCAGTGGCGATGGGGCGGTTGCGCTCGGCGGTGCCATCGGTGGCTTTGGTGCCACGGGCGGAGCCTCGGCTGGCACGAAGGCCGTTGCTATCGGCAACGGTGCTTCGGCAGCGCTGTCCGGTACGGTCGCGATCGGCTTGAACTCCAAGGTGACCGGCCTTGACAGCCAGGCGGGTGGCGTGGCCCTTGGTCAGGGTGCGGCTGCCACGAGTACGTCGACGTCGATCGGCGGTGGAGCAACTTCCGCGACGAATGCGATCGCGATCGGTACCCGCGGAGATTTCGCAACGAGCGCGTCCGGCGATGGCTCCGTCGCCATGGGCGGGAGCGCCACTGCTTCGAACAATTCCTCGATCGCGCTCGGCCGTCAAACAACGGCGTCCGGTGACGGCGCCGTCGCACAGGGCCAGGGCGCCACGGCCTCCGGCGACGGATCGATCGCGCTCGGTGGCGCCATCGGCGGCTTTGGTGCCACGGGCGGCGCTTCGGCTGCCGCGAAGGGAGCGGTTGCGCTGGGTAACAGTGCGTCCGCGACCAATGCCAATGATGTGGCGCTGGGCGCCGGCTCGGTGACGGCGGCTGCCGTCGGCACATCGAGCACGACCCTTCAGGGCACGACCTATACCTTCGCCGGCACGGCGCCGACTTCGACGGTCAGCGTCGGCGCCGTCGGCGCCGAGCGCACCATCACCAATGTCGCGGCCGGCCGTCTCTCGGCCACCTCGACCGATGCGGTCAACGGTTCGCAGCTCTTCGCCACCAACTCGGCGGTCAATTCCATCGTCACCGGCGGCGGCATCAAATATTTCCACGCCAATTCGACAGGCCCCGACTCCTCACCCACCGGCACGGATGCGATCGGCGTCGGTTCCAGCGCCACGGCGCAGGGCACACAGGCGATCGCCGTCGGCGCGAACACGGCTGCGTCGGGTAATTTCAGCTCGGCCGTCGGTCCGGGAGCCGCCGCGACAGGGGATTTCAGCAGCGCGCTGGGTTCGAATACCGTCGCGACAGGGGTCAACTCGACGGCGATTGGCCAGAGTGCCAAGAGCACCGGCAACAACTCCCTTGCCGCCGGTTGGTCGGCTCAAACCCTGGGCTCAGGTAGTGTTGCGCTCGGTGTCAGCAGTGTGTCCGGTGTGGCTGGCGGAGCGGGCATCCGTGATGTCGCCGTCGGCGCCCTGTCGGAAGCAACCGGCGGAAGCTCGGTCGCTCTCGGCGATACGGCGAAGGCCTCGGGTGTCAACTCCTTTGCGGGTGGCAGCTTCACCTCGGCAACCGGAGCACAATCGGTCGCAATCGGCGGCGCCGCCACTGCGGCGGGTGC
>NZ_AJVM01000057.1:0-15088 GCF_000281735.1 Rhizobium sp. AP16
GCTCTCAGTGGAAATCAACAGCGTCGGCGATCTCCACAGCGACGCTGAATGGAATTTGGCCGGATTCCACCGATCTTAGTAGCCGTTCCTCGCCCTTCTCGATCAAACGCACAACGGCGTAGACATATTCAGCGGAAAGCCCGGTCATACGGGCAATTTCCGGTACGCCATGACCACGCTCATCCGAGATGGTCGAATAAATGACGGTGGCGAGGCGGCCTACCTCTCGATGGCACGGCCGGCCACAGTTCCTTGCGGCAGCCGTCGCCCAGCGCCGTCCGAACTTCTGATGCCGTCCGCGGCAAGGATCGTCCTGGGTGTCCGGCCGGAGACATTGGTCGGGCTGGTGCATGAAGGTTTCCTTGAGGAATTTTTCACCAAAGAATTTGGCTCGCCGAACTACAGCAAGAGCCAGGTTGCCGATTTCAACAGGGCTTACGTCAGCGAGAGAGGATTTCTAAACGAAGCGAGGCGATTAGGGAAATTCGAGGATTCAACTCGTAACCGGCGGCCCTGAGGTCCGCATTCCCAAGTGGCGGGCTGGCGAAAATTTCTATCTCCGGACAGACGCAATATCGGTCTTAAACTCTCTGGAATCTTAAATCGGGCGTCGCCCGATTTTTTTTGGCCTTGCGAATTGGGAAAAACCAGGGTTCAATCTGGGAACTGGGGAGTTCGCGCTCTGGAAATAGACATAATGATTTCAATTAGTTGCAAAGGCCTCGGGAATCTTTAGGGCTCGCGTTTTCAATCGCCAACAGGCCATATTCCCAGAACGCTAAACCAGGCTCGTGGTCACCGTAGCAAGCGCAACATATCGCCCGACCTTCGCAACCGTCACCAGCAACAGGAATGTCGGCAGCGGCTCGCGCAGAACGCCCGCGGCAACTGTGATCGGATCACCAACGATCGGCAGCCAACTTGCCAGCAACGACCATCGTCCATAGCGTCGATACCAAATCTGCGCCCGGTCCATCGCCTGTTCGCTAACAGGAAACCATCGCCGCGAGCGGAAACGTTCCATGCCGCGACCGAATATCCAGTTGAGCAACGAGCCGAGGACATTGCCGACGCTGGCGACGGCCACGAGTACCGGGACTGCATATTCTCCCGTCAGGAGCAAGCCGACCAAGGCAGCCTCGGACTGCATCGGCAGAATGGTGGCTGCCGCAAAGGCAGCCATGAACAATCCAAGATAGATAGCAAGCTCGGCCATCGGTCAAAGATGCGCGATGATTGTGTTGAGTTCGTTGATCCAACGAAGTCGATCTTTCGGAAACATACCGATAGCTTTCCCTATACGACGACCACGGCAGTCTCGGTCCAACACATGCTTGATAGGCGTATGATAATAGTGACCACCAAGGCCAAGCAAGTGCTTGTATGACAATTAGCAACCTTTGAGATTGCCCTTCGCCTTGCGAGAATGGCCAATCGCCGACGACCGGTCAGTGCTTTCTCATCCGCAGCCACTTCATCGCGTAGTAGGTCAGGACCATGTAGAGGCCTGCGATTGCGAGGCAGTGGATAAAGAATCCCGCCACAGACTCCTCGAAATTCCACCAGTCTAGAGTGACCTGCATTGCGAGCTTGGTGCCGAGGCCCAGCTCGAACGAACTCCAGACTCCATGAATGGCGATGACAATGGCGATCGCCCGAAGCATCAAGCTTCGCGCCGCGCTCGGGTTGGAGATGCCGAACAGATTGCGTGCCACGCCCATGATCATCGGCCAACGCAGGCCCAGATGGATAGAAATGATGACCAGAACCCAGTAAGCGGCAAGTGTATGGATCTGACGAACCGTGAAGCCGCCATAGGGTGACATGACGCCTGACAAGGTGTTGGAGATCAGCACACTAGTTACCAGCAGCACCAGCATGGCGACGAGCAGCAGCGCGGTGATGACGATATTGATCAAGCCCCTCGCCTCGCGCCCTCCTCTGTGGATCGTGCCGTACCAGCGCCTGTTGAAAACGTTGTGCACGATCACCAGCAGAAACATGGCGGTGCCGACGATTTCATGGACGGTGTTGCCCAGCCACCAGTAGGAAAGGCCGATCAGCAGCAGGCCAGCGGCTATAACGTCGAACGCCAGCCGCAGGAGAAATACGGAACTCAACGCACTGGCCCTCAACCTATTCGACCGGCGTATCGCTGAACCTTGGAATGCGGTAAGCGGTATAGAGGTAATCGCTATCCGCTTGCCCTTGATGGCAGGATTGGCAGCGGGCGGTATTCTCGCTCATGTTGACCGTCTTGTCGGGCCAGAACCACTGGAATTGCCAATCGCCAGTGCGGCGACGTTCGTCGTAGTCGGCGCCCCAACCGCTGCCCTTTTCCATGACGAAATATCGGTAGAGCTTGCCATCCCGATAATCGACAAGCACGAAATGCGTGCCGCTCGGGATCGGCTGTCCCTTTTTGACGGCCTCCATCGCTTCGGGTGTGGTCATGATGTGCTCGGTCACGTTGCCGCGCCGGACGGTCGTGTAGTGCACCAGCTGGTCGAGGTTTTCGGGGAATTTCACGCGGTTGGTTTCCGCGTCCGCCTGCCATCCGACAAGCGACACAACGCCGGCGACCATGACGACCTTAAAGAACCGGTCTGTAAATATCCTCATGAGGAACCTCGTTCAAGCTTATGAATAAATTGAAAAACGTGTGGATCCGGCCTAGCGCTGATACTGCTTGTCCGAAACCTGTTCCATCCAGTCCACCGACTTGCCATCAAGCGCTTCAGCAATCGCGATATGGGTCATGCCGGTGATGGCGGTGGCGCCATGCCAATGCTTGACATCAGGCGGAATCCAGACGACGTCGCCGGGTCTGATGTCCTGGATGGGACCGCCCCAATGCTGTACCAGGCCGACCCCAGCCGTGACGATCAGTGTCTGGCCAAGCGGATGCGAGTGCCAGGCGCTACGCGCACCCGGCTCGAACGTCACGATCCCGCCGCCGATCCGCGCCGGTGCATCTCTTTGAAACCGGGAATCGACGCGCACTGAGCCGGTGAAATTGTCCGCGGGTCCTGAGGTGGAGGGTTGCGAACCGGCGCGGGTGACGACGACCGCCCGCTCAGGCTCACCCAGAGCCGCCGAAGCAAGGAGGAATAGCGAGAAGATAGTCAGCACAATTGACTTCATTTGAATTCCTTTGTTCCGGTGCAAAAACGTCGGCCCCAACGGCGGATCAATCGAGGTTCTTCTCGTCGAGGAACTTCGACACCTGATCCGCAATCTCGACGTTGTTCAGGTCCGAAAAGGGAAAGTGCGTGTTGCCCTTGATGCCGATCTCCGGCAGGTGCACGACGGTCACATCGCCGCCATGCTTGTTGACCGCATCCCGCCACAGCCGGGCCATCTGAAGTCGGGCACGCCAGCTATCCTGCGCCGGCAGGTCCACCGGATGATCGGGTATATTGTCGCCGTAGAAGACGAGGATCGGTATGCGCGTCAGTGCCATGAACTGCTCCATCGGGACCGTCGCACCTTGAACGGTATCAAACGCGCTCGGGATCGGAGCGGGCACCTCGCCTTCGGGGAAAACGAAGCTGCTGCCGGGCTCGAACGAGACGATCGCCTTGACGTTCTGGTTCTTGATGGCGGCCAGCCAGCCGGGGCCACCGCCTTGCGAATGGGTGAAGAGAATGCCGGGACCGATCCGGTTGAAGAGCGCCGAGACACCGTCGGAAGTCACGTTCATGTCGAATGGCCCGGTATTGGGCGTCATCGATCGGAAGAACTGATTGAGCGTCTCCGGGCTGCGGTCGAACTGGATGCCCTCAAAGTAATTCGGCCAGAGGCCGACGCGGAACTGATTGAACCAGAGCTGCTCGTCCGGTGTCGGCTTGATTGTCGTCTCGACCATGCTGCGACCCGCATCACCCCGACGCGGCTGGTCAATCAGATAGGTGGAGAAATGCCGGCGCAGAAAGATGGTTTGGAAGCCCTCGCGACCATCGGCCGTTGTCTCCCATGTCTTGGAGAACTGGCCGGCGCCATGCCACATGACGATCGGAAACTTCCGTGGATTAACCGGGGCCTGATAGAAGGCGTAGAGATGATCGCCGTGATAGGTCTGCCCGGCAGGCTCGAGCGGCTTCCGCGCATCGAAAGTGCCGGGGGCCGTTGCAACCCTCCCCCCGACCGCAAAGCTGCCCTGCTCCTGAATGACCAGAGGCTCGGGCTTGCTCGCCTGTTGAGCCATTGCCGTAGGCGATATCAGGATGCCGGCTGACACCAATAATGGTGCGAATAGATACTTCCAGGCGCTCAAGGTTGGGTCCTTCTACCAAATCAAGATGACCCCAACGCTAGACGCAATGTCACTTTTTGATTAGACAGCTAAGTCTGATAGGCTCTAGAAGTTGAGCTAATCAATCCGCGACTTGCCTATGGCGTTTCTTCGCAATTGGTGGCTGCTATTTTTCATGTGACGTTCCCAGAACCGGATAGCGTCCGCGATCCATCCTTCGGCGCTGGTGCCGATGCCGGGTCCAAAGCCGTGACCAAGACCGCTGTATTTATGATATTCGACCTTGGTGCCGGCTTGGCGCAGGGCTGCAATGCGTCTTTCCATGAGGGATGGAGGCACAATTCCGTCTTGCTCGCCGATGACGACAAAGGTGGGAGGCTCCGTGGACGAATGGTCTGAATGGCCGGTGTAAGCTGTCACGACCGCCGATGGTCTGGGAAGATCGTCGCCACCGAAAGCCGCGACGCCATGCGAACCGATCGCCGCCGCCATCCGTGCCCCGGCCGAACTACCCCACAGGGAATAGTCCCTGATGCCGACACCGAGAGCGCCGGCATTCTTGAAGATGTAGGAGATGGCCGCCGCAAGGTCGTCGGTCGCGACTCTGGCGCCATCTCCGGCCCGATATCTCAGCACAAAGGCATTGTATCCGCGTCCGCTGATCTCCAAGGCATAGGGAAAACCCTCGTGAACCGAACCAACATAGGCAAACCCGCCGCCAGGAGAGACAACGGCGAAGGGCGCTCCCGGCTTGCCACGAAAGAAGAACAAGCCAGTGTTCTCTTTGGTTGGATCTTCCCGTTTCTGCACCTCAGTGTAAAAATCGTAGAATATCGTTTCGCCCTTGTTCACGTCATCAATCATGCGATTGAGCGCGGAGACGACATTCATGGGATCCACATGACTGTGATAGGGCAGAAGCGAGCCGATATCGCCAAGGCGCATCGTCTCGTCGTAGGTATGATTGTCCCATGGCAACAGCAATCGACCGAAACCCGCAAATGCCGGAGTGCCCAGCATGTCGGCTATCCGGCTGTCAGGGCGCAAATGTGCGGATGCTCTTTCGTTTGAGTGACGCTCCGCACGCATGGTGGCGTCTCCATTGGATTGCGCGCCGTCGCTCCCACCATCTCTGACAGAAGCTGACGAGAGCAACATCGACAGAGCCATGCAGGCAGAGTGCAGCCCGGAGGTGCCCATTTGCCATCAACCTTTACCGACCGGTCATCTTCAGCGCGGCCTCGGGAAGACGCTCGCCCTGAACTTCGATCTTCGACACCGCTATGTTGATCTCGGCGAGATCGTCTGTGCTCAGTTCGAGATCGACCGCTCCAAGGTTCTCCTCGAGGCGATGCAGCTTGGTGGTGCCGGGGATCGGCACGATCCAGGGCTTTTGGGCGAGCAGCCAGGCAAGCGCGACCTGCGCCGGCGTTGCGCCCTTGCGTTCGCCGACGGCCCTGATGAGATCGACCAAGGCGAAGTTCGCCTTGCGGGCCTCGGGTGAAAAGCGGGGCACATTGTTGCGGAAATCGGTCGGATCGAACTTGGTGTTCTCGTCAATCTTGCCGGTCAGGAAGCCGGCACCCAACGGGCTGAATGGCACAAAGCCAATGCCGAGCTCCTCGAGCACCGGCAAAAGCTCCATCTCCGGCCCGCGCCAGAACAGCGAATATTCGCTCTGAACCGCCGTGATCGACTGGACGGCGTGCGCCCGGCGGATCGTCTGGACGCCCGCTTCGGAAAGACCGAAATGCTTGACCTTGCCCGCGGAAATCAGATCCTTGACGGCGCCGGCCACATCCTCGATCGGCACCTCCGGATCGACGCGGTGCTGGTACAAGAGATCGATGCGATCGGTCCGCAAACGCTTGAGGCAGGCATCGACAGCGGCCTTGATATGCTCCGGCTGGCTGTTGGTACCCCCACGGCGCTCGCCGGTCTTTAGGTCTATATCGAAGCCGAATTTGGTGGCGACGACCATCTTGTCGCGAATCGGGCCGAGCGCTTCACCGACAAGCTCCTCGTTGACGAAGGGGCCATAGGATTCGGCGGTGTCGAAGAGCGTCACGCCGCGATCATGGGCGGCCCGGATGAGCTTGATCATCTCGGCCTTGTCCGCCGGCGGTCCGTAGAGGGCACTCATGCTCATACAGCCGAGGCCGAGAGCGGATACTTCGAGATTTCCAATCTGTCTCTTTTTCATCGTCGTTCTCCTTGATGTCTGAAGGCGCTACCCGTCAGCAACCACCATGCGCCGCAACGCCATTCATTTCGTCATTTTGCGGATTGGCCCGAATTTAACGCGTCTGGCGCCATGCGATTAGATGCTATAATCTGCATGTTCCTATAAGATGGACTAATCAATGCCGCACGAAAACTTCAACGATCTCGCTGCTTTCGCCACCGTCGCGAAGGAGCGCAGCTTCACAAAGGCGGCAGCAAAGCTTGGGGTTTCGCAATCCGCCCTGAGCCAGACCATCAAAGCATTGGAGGAGCGGCTTGGGCTCCGCCTGCTCACGCGTACGACGCGCAGTGTGGCTCCAACCGACGCCGGTGAACGCCTGCTGCAAACCGTCGCGCCGAGGTTCGAGGACATAGAAGCGGAACTGGCGGCGTTAAGTGAGTTGCGCGAGAAGCCGGCCGGCACAATACGCATCACAGCTGGCGAGCACCCGGCCATCTCCGTGCTTCAACCAGCTCTCAAGCGGTTTCTGCCGAACTATCCCGACATCAACGTCGAGATCATCGTCGACTACGGTCTGACCGACATTGTCGCCGAGGGCTTTGATGCCGGCGTTCGCATGGGCGAACAGGTGGCAAAGGACATGATCGCGGTTCGCATCGGTCCCGAGATGCGGATGGCGGTCGTCGGATCACCGGCCTATTTCGAGAAGCGGCCTGCTCCGCAAACGCCACAGGACCTCACCGCGCACAGCTGCATCAATATGCGGCTTCCGACCTATGGCGGGCTCTTTCCCTGGGGTCTCGAGAAGGACGGACGAGAGGTGAAGGTGCGGGGCGAAGGACAGCTCGTCTTCAACAATCTCGGTATGAGGCTGCATTCGGCCCTGGACGGGCTGGGGGTGGCCTACATGCCGGAAGATCAGGTGCTCCCCTACGTTGCCGAGGGGCGGCTCATCCGGGTTCTTGAGGACTGGTGTCCCTATTTTCCCGGCTATCACCTTTACTATCCGAGCCGGAGGCACTCTTCACCTGCCCTGACCCTGCTCGTCGACATCCTCCGCTATCGTGGGTAGCTGACGCAAACAAAGGCTCTCACCGATCGAGGGGACGGCTGTATTATTCTCGGCCTTGGCCAGTCAGTGCTGTCTTTCGGCCAACAGCGCCCAGAAGGCGAGGAACGGTGTCTCGACCGATCTCATCGCGTGTTTGATTCCGGGCTCATTATAAAACGACCCGCCGATACCGGGAGAAAACCAGTCCCCCTCCCCTTGCTGGAACTCCCCCTTGGACAAGACGAGGTAGACTTCCTCGGGCGCGTGATCGTGATCCGGATAACGCACATGGGGCACCATTAAAGTGACGCCAATCCATAGGTCGCTTCGCTCCTCCAGTCCGCCAGGACCGATGATCATTGCGTTGGCGTGGCCATCGGCAAAATTTGGGCTTTCCGTACCGTCACGCTTGGTCCGCTGGCGCCATTCAAGGTTCGACTCGATCCCCTTGAAACATTCGACCAACCGCCGAAGCGCAGGTTCTGAAGTATCGATGGAAAGCGCCACGTCAAGATTTTTGCAGACAGGGAGACGGCGCCCCGGCCCTTCCCGTCCAAGGCCTGGATGCTTGAGGAGCGTAAAAATCTGGGGGATGGAGCGGCGGGCCTCCGGTGCCTTGGCAAATTGGTCGAACGCCGCAAATGCCGCATCCACGAAAAATTGCAGGTTCTCGCTGCGTTCGATCATATCATTGCCTCCAGAAACGTGGACCGACGAACCGGTCCGCCCTCACCATCAGATGTCTTTCGCGATACGCAGCCCGTCATAGATGGCGGCGTGCGTGTTTCGCGCGGCGACAGCATCCCCGATCCGGAACAACTGGAATTTTCCGTCGGCATTGCGAACCACGGACTGAGGCCGGCCGTCTAGAAGCTCGTCGTGCGAGATTTCGCCAAGGTTGCTCGAAAGTGGCTTCAGTTCGAAATAGAGTTCATCAAGCGGGATGGTCCCGTGATTGATGACGATCTGATCGAAGCTACGCTGCTTGGAAACCCCGCCATAGTCGCTGCCGACATGGGCCACCAGCTGGTTGCCGCTCTTCTCGACCGCTTCCAGCCGGTAGGTGACGGTGAAGGTCACATCCTGCTTCTGCAAGGAACGCATATACGGCACCAGGTTCATCGCCATGACTTCCGGAGCAAAGGAGCGGTCCGGCGTCATGATCTCGACCTTCGCGCCGGCCTTGGCGAGAAATTCCGCGGCCTGAAGACCGGCATGATCGCCGGCGTCGTCGAAGACCAGGACATTGCTTCCCGGCTTCACGTCGCCTGAGATGATGTCCCAGGAGGAAACGACAAATTCGTTGCCCTTCGACAGCACCTCGGTATGCGGCAGGCCGCCGGTGGCGACGATGACAACGTCGGCATTTTCGGCCGCGATCGTTTCGGTATCCGCCCAGGTATTGAAGCGAAAGACGACGCCATGCTTTTCGCATTGGCTCATCCGCCAATCGATGATGCCGATCATTTCGCGGCGGCGCTCGCTCTGAGCCGTCAACCGGATCTGCCCGCCAGCGTTGTTGGCGGCCTCCAATACGACGACCTCATGGCCGCGCTCGGCGGCAACGCGAGCAGCCTCCAGACCGGCCGGACCGGCGCCCACGATGACGACCTTCTTGCGAATCTCGGCCTTCGCAATGACATGCGGCATGGTTTCTTCGCGGCCGGTCGCCGCATTATGAATGCAGAACGCCAGACCGCCCTGGTAGATGCGGTCAAGACAGTAGTTGGCGCCGACGCAGGGGCGGATATCGTCTTCCCGCTTTTCCATAATCTTTCGGATAATATGCGGGTCCGTCATATGGGCGCGAGTCATGCCGACCATGTCGACCTTGCCTGCCGCGATGGCATGGCGGGCGGTTGCCACATCCTGGATCTTGGCGGCATGGAAGGTCGGGAAATTCGTTGCCGCGCGGATTTCACCGGCGAAATCGAGATGCGGAGCACTGGCCATGCCCTGGATCGGAATGACGTCGGTCAGGCCGGGATCCGTATCGATATGGCCGCGGATGACGTTCAAGTAGTCGATCAGGCCGCTTTCCTTCAGGCGCTTCGAGATTTCGATGCCTTCGGCCTTATCCGTTCCGCCGGGAAGACATTCGTCGGCGGTGTAGCGAACACCGAGAATGAAATCGTCCCCTACCCGTTTTCGTATCGCCGAGAAGACGTCGAGACAGAAACGCATACGGTTTTCGAGCGAGCCGCCATAGGGACCGTCGAGCTCGTTGGTGACCGGAGACATGAACTGATCGATCAGGTGGCCATAGGCTTCCAGTTCCACACCGTCCATGCCGCCCGCCTTCATCCGCTCCGCCGCATCGGCAAAGTCCTTGATGATGCGCTCGATGTCCCAATCCTCCAATTTCTTCGGGAAGGCACGGTGCGCTGCCTCGCGATGATGGGAGGGCGCCAGAACGGGAAGCCAGTCGCCCTTGTCCCAGCGCGTACGCCGGCCGAGGTGGGTGAGCTGGATCATAATCGCGGCGCCCTGTTCGTGGACGGCATCCGTCATTTCCCTGATCCACGGAACGATCTCGTCCTTGTAGGCAAGGAGGTTGTTGAAGACCGGCGGACTGTCTCGCGAAACTGCAGCCGATCCCGCCGTCATCGTCAGCGCCACGCCGCCCTTTGCCCGCTCGACGGTGTAGGCGCGATAACGTCCCTTCGGCATGCCGTCCTCCGGATAGGCCGGCTCGTGGGAGGTCACGATAATGCGGTTCCGCAGGGTCAGATGCTTGAGTTTATAGGGCTGAAGGAGGGGATCGTTCGACATGGCCATGCTCCGGAATAAAAAAACGCCGGAGCCGACGCTAGGTGTAATGTACATATGTGTCAACGACGAAAACAGATACGTCATTTCTGTCGACACTTCTGTACATTCGCGTTGTGCGACCACTGACAATTTGTTACGAAGTCAGCTATGGATCAGACGTTGAACGACACCGGTTGGCGAGGATCGCAGGAAGGGTGGCTTGAGGCCGCCTACCACTCTATGCTCGATTCCGGCATAGATGCGGTAAAAATCCTCCCTCTCGCGAAAAAGCTCAATCTCTCACGAACAAGCTTCTACTGGTTCTTCAAGGATCGCGAGGAACTACTGGCCGCGCTCGTTACGCGGTGGCGCGACAAGAATACCGGCGGTATCGTCAAGCAGACTGAGGCCTATGCGGAATCGCTGGCCGAGGCGATGCTCAATGTCTTCGATTGCTGGCTCAACAACGAGCTGTTTGATGCGAAATTCGAATTTGCGGTCCGCAGCTGGGCGCTGCAATCAGGCGAAATCCTCGAACAGGTTCGCGAGGCCGATCAGACCCGCATCGAAGCCCTGAAGCGCATGTTCATTCGCTTCGGCAACTCCGAGATCAACGCCGATGTGAGGGCGCGAACGACCTACCTGGTGCAGATCGGCTATATCTCCATGCAGACGCAGGAGGACCTCGCCGTCCGCATGAAGCGGATTCACGAATATATAGCGATTTTCACCGGTCAGGAACCGCAGCAGAGGGAGCTCGATCGCTTCTTTTCCCGGCACGGCTATAGGCCTGACTAGGAGGGGCGCAGATATGGTCGGCTCCTTGGGAATTGGCATAATTGGCGGTGGCGGCTGGCTTGGCGGAGCCATCGCCGGCTCGCTTCTAGATGCGGGCCTGGTTGAGCCGCACAGGCTCTCACTCTCCTATCGCATAGAGCAGCCGCAACGTTTTGCAGATGCTTTCTGGACGACCGACAGCCAAGCTCTTGCCGACCGATCGGATGTGATCATTCTCTCCGTCCGGCCGGCCGACTGGAGTGGCCTGACGGTCGACGTCCGGGGTAAGCTCGTCATCTCCGTCATGGCGGGTATCCGCCTGGGCGCGCTGTCCGACCGGCACAATACGGGCCGCGTGATCCGTTCTCTTCCGAACGCCGGCGCCGAAGTCGGCAAATCCTATACGCCCTGGATCGCCTCAAATGAGGTCGGTGACGATGACCGCGCCACCGTCCGAGCCATCTTCGACACATGCGGATCGCAGGACGAGGTCACAAGCGAGGCGGATATCGATTATCTGACCGGCCTTTCCGGGTCCGGGCCTGCCTTTCCCGCCTTGCTGGCATCAGCGATGATGCGCGACGCGATTGCCTATGGGTTGTCCGAAAAGATCGCCCGGCGGGCGGTCACGACGGTGCTGGCAGGCGCCGGCCGTCTGATCGAGCACCGCGAGGACTGTCCCGACGACATTGTTAAAGCCTTTCTCGACTACCGTGGCACCACCGCGGCGGCCATTGAAGGCATGCGTGCCGCAGGATTCGACGCTTCCGTCGCGAACGGGCTATCGGCAGCATTCAAGAAATCGGTAAGTATGGGAGATGCTTCCTGACAACCGTTGAGTGGGTGTTCTGCGGCGCCCCACTCAGTTCTAAGGGCCGCACAATAAAGGGAACGAGAATGAAAAAATTGCTTGCGTCCACAATCTTGATATCCGGCCTCCTCGGAGGAGCTTCCTTTGTCAGCGCCGCCGAATGCGGCAGCGTCACTATCGCCAGCATGAATTGGCAGAGCGCCGAGGTCCTTTCCAATCTCGACAAGATCATTCTGAACGAAGGTTACGGCTGCCAGGCAGAGATCACTGTCGGCGACACCGTTCCGACAATCACCTCCATGGCGGAAAAGGGTCAGCCGGACATCGCGCCGGAAGCATGGGTCGACCTGCTCCCAGACGTCGTGAAGAAGGGAACGGAAGAAGGCAAGATCGTTGCGGTCGGCTCCCCACTACCGGACGGCGGCAATCAGGGCTGGTGGATCCCGAAGTACCTCGCGGACGCCCATCCCGACATCAAGACCATCCCCGACCTCCTGAAGCATCCGGAGCTCTTCCCGGATCCCGAAGATCCGTCAAAGGGTGCTATCTTCAACGGCCCTCAAGGCTGGGGCGGAACTGTTGTCACCTCGCAGCTCTATAAAGCCTTCGGCGCGGAAAAAGCCGGCTTCACGCTGGTGGACACAGGGTCGGCCGCCGGTCTCGACGGCTCCATCGCCAAGGCTTATGAAAGCAAGAAGGCATGGGTAGGCTACTACTGGGCGCCCACCGCTCTGCTCGGCAAGTATCCCATGGTGAAGCTGGAGGCAGGCGTTCCTGCTGACGCCGCGGAGTGGAAGCGCTGCAACACGGTTGCCGATTGCCCGGACCCGAAGCCGAATGCATGGCCGATCGACAAGATCGTGACCCTCACGGCCAAGCCCTTTTCTGAAAAGGCCGGACCCGAAGTCATGGACTACCTCGCGAAGCGCTCCTGGAGCAACGAGACCGTCAACAAGCTGATGGCCTGGATGACCGACAATCAGGCAAGCGGCGAAGATGGTGCCAAGCACTTCCTGAAGGAAAACAAGGACGTCTGGACGAAGTGGGTTTCGCCAGAAGCAGCCAAGAAGATCGAAGCTGCCCTGTAAACTCCTATCCTGCGGTGCGCGAAAGCGCACCGCCTCTCAGCAGCCGACAAAATCAAAAAGACTTGAACCACGGCTTCTTGCACGAAGAAGGGGAACCGAATGGAATGGTTTTATAAATTTCCTCACATGGACGATGACGCGCTGCGGAATCTAAAGAAGGCGATAGACGACGGTTTCCGCGGTTTCACACGCACTTATGGCGACACGATCGAAAGCCTGTTTTCACCACTGCAACGCTTTCTCATCGCCGCCGATCGCTTCATGACGCAGACGCCGTGGCCAATCATTACTCTCATCATTCTTGTGATCGCCTGGTTTGCGACCCGCAGCCTGAAGATCGTATTCGGCTGTCTCGTCATTCTGCTGCTGATCGGCTATTTCGACATGTGGGACGACACCATGCGGACGGTCTCGATGATCTTCGTCTGCACCATCCTGTCGATTGCCATCGGCATTCCGATCGGAATCCTGATGGCACGCTCCAACACGGTTCAAAGGATCATCAATCCTATCCTCGACGTGATGCAGACCATGCCGAGCTTCGTTTACCTGATCCCGGTCGTCATGCTGCTCGGGATCGGCAAGGTCCCGGGCCTGATCGCCGTCGTCATCTATGCCATCCCGCCCATGATCAGATTGACCGACCTCGGCATCCGTCTCGTCGACAAGGACGTGCTGGAGGCCGCGGACGCATTTGGAACCTCGAACGCGCAAAAGCTCTTCAAGGTCCAGCTGCCGCTCGCGCTACCAACCATCATGGCCGGCATCAACCAGACCATCATGATGGCCCTTGCCATGGTCGTCGTCGCCTCGATGATCGGCGTGCAGGGCCTCGGCCAGCCCGTCCTGAAGGCGATCGCCAACCAGTACTTCACCTTGGGAATGTTCAACGGCCTTGCTATCGTCGGCATCGCCGTCATCTTCGACCGGGTCAGCCAAGCCTATGGCAAGAGGCTCCAGAAGCATCGGGAGATCGTCCATGGCTGATCAACATTTCGGCGGGATCAAGATCCGCCACCTGTACAAGATTTTCGGCCCTAACCCGATGGCTCATGTCGATGCCGTTCAGAAAGGGCTGACGAAAGCCGAGCTGAACGAAAAGCATGGGCATGTGCTCGGCCTGAGAGACATCAATATCGAGATCTCGTCCGGCTGCATCCAGGTCATCATGGGTCTTTCCGGTTCGGGCAAATCCACCCTCATCCGGCACATCAACCGGCTGATCGACCCGACCGCCGGCGAGGTGCTGGTGGACGGCGTGGATGTCGTCAGGATGAACGAAGCCGAGCTTCGAACCTTTCGCCGCCTTCAGACGGCGATGGTCTTCCAGAAATTTGCGCTGCTGCCGCATCGCAACGTCCTCGACAACACGATGTTCGGCCTCGAAGTCCAGGGTATCGAACGCTCAAAGGCTCGCGATGTCGCCATGCGCTGGCTGGAACGGGTTGGATTGCGGGGTTTTGAGCAGAAATATCCCAACCAGCTTTCCGGCGGCATGCAGCAGCGTGTCGGCCTGGCGCGCGCGCTTTCCAACGATGCCCCGGTCTTGCTGATGGACGAGGCCTTCTCGGCGCTCGATCCGCTGATCCGCATGGATATGCAAACGGTTCTTCTCGACATCCAGAAGGAGATCAAGAAAACCATCGTCTTCATTACCCATGACCTCGACGAAGCGCTTCGCCTGGGTGACCAGATCGCCATTCTGCGCGACGGCGAAATCATCCAGCAAGGCACCAGCCAGGATATTGTCCTGCACCCCGCGGACGAATACGTCGCCAACTTCGTCAAGGAGGTCAATCGCGGGCGTGTTGTCCATGTCGAGGCTGTCATGCGGCCTTTGCGGGCTGGCATGGCTTCGACTGGAACTACGATCGCCGCCGGCTCAACCGTCGAAGAAGCCATGCGATTGCTGACTTCGGCGCCGGATGGCGATGTCGTCGTGACCTCGGCTGCGGGAGACCCGGTGGGGCTGGTCAATTTGCGCGAGCTCGCTGGCGCAATGGTCAATTCGTCGCACACCTCGGCTCCGCACGCGACCGCAGCGCAATAAACCGGCTGTACGCGCAAGCCAAGCGTACGCCTTCCCTTCAGCGGGAGAAGACCAGCGATCTGGTCATCGAGCGTCGAACGTTCGGGGTGGAAAATCTGTGCCGGCTTGCGCCGAGCCGTG
>NZ_AJVM01000058.1:0-1716 GCF_000281735.1 Rhizobium sp. AP16
CAGCTCTCAGTGGAAATCAACAACAAAAGCGATGAAACCACCTGCTTGCGGGATTTAAGATCAGTTCGAAGGCACAAAAATGAGCGGTGACGGAGGTGGATTACACGCTGCTGGTTGCTGCTGAGTACACTCCCGTTTTTGGTCGCGATTAATACCTTGGGTGAAATATACAATCGAGCCAACAGATTTTCCGTTTCCTCCAAATCCGTCAACTCTGACATCGCGCAACAGTTTCCTAACGCCGACCAAGCCGACTGGAGGAGAAATTGTTAATGGACGCGCCTCGACAGCCTTTGGCAAGGGAAGTGTAGCGCCCAGAACAGCTAAAGATTTTGCGTCGAAATGAATGCGCCTCTGGGGCTCGCCAGGAAAGACAACAACGATAGTGCCCGTTCCGCTGGAGTCGAAATAAGGGTCGCCGAAGGTGGGAGCTGTGGGAATGGTGCCGCCACCGATCATAGCAGTCTGACGCGTTGCCGTCGCTATAATCATATGGCGCCATCTGGCTCCATCTGGTGAAGCGAGAACGACCACGTTGCGACCATCGGCGCCATAGCGAGTATAAGTAACCAAGGGAGATCCACTCGGCGTCAGAGTCACACGAGCAGAATTGACGAGACCTTGCCCTTCGCCTGTCCTCTCGATTAAGTCACTATTACCAGGATCTAACGGAAGGTTAACCGGATGTCCGTTGTGATGGCTCCAATGGACGAGATCACGACTACGAATGTAGCTAATGGTGTAGTTGGTACTTACATCTGGAGTACGTCGCCATACCACCACAAGATGAATATAGCCATCTCGCGAAAAGCGGAATGCGGAAGGATAAGCGCTGGTGGGACGTCCTTGCCAACTAGACGCAAAAAGCGGGGTGCTTAGCAAGCGCTGCCACTTTGAACCGCTGAGCGCGTTTGCGAACCACTGACCATTCCCGCTGATACCATTTCGATAAAGGAAGAATAAGCGTCCATCCAGATCTCTAATGAACGCAGGATAAGTGACCGAACTCTCATCCTGCCCAACCATCGGCCGCAACGCAGTGCTAGATATGTCATTTGTATTCGCCTCCGCGCCGTAGACTAACGGACTGGCGTGCATGTTGCCTGCAATTTGAAGTCGCCCGCTTGCGTCTAGCGCGAGAATTACGCTGTTATGGCTATCCCATCCGTCGAATCTGGAAGCGAGTTGGACATGACAAACCATATTGGTTCTCCGGTCTAATTCCGAAACCGTTAGCCAGCGATCGGCATTATAATAGCCAAAATAAACTTTTTCGCCGTGTGAGAGTGCATCAAAGGCCACATCAGCGCCTGACCAAGACTTGTCTATCTGGATGCCACTTCGCTCCTCACTAACTGGCACAGAAACAGCAGGAGTACATTCAGCAGCGCTAGCAACATTTGAGCCAAGAATCTCTAAAATGAAAAAACAAATGCTAGCAATCATAATCAACGATTGCGATTTCATATGGAAGCGCCCCTAAAACCAGCTAGACATGTCACCTTCAGTAAGCGGAGATCACAAACCGGCAAATGGCGAAAGGTAAGCCTAAGCGAAAGATGCACATCAGTCAAAACCGATTTAATCGATTCGCCATTAAAGGTAGCAATCTGAATCGCCCCCCATTTCGACCGGACAGTCGGCATAAGCAGGAAGGCTCAAGCACAGGCTTGAGGACAGACGTATGTCTAACGGGCGATGTCACGTTGTTCGCTT
>NZ_AJVM01000059.1:0-1296 GCF_000281735.1 Rhizobium sp. AP16
TGTCCTTCCCGAGAGAGGGGTGACAGTTCATACCGGAGACATGGGTTACACTTTTTGCCTTTGCGAGGAGAGCGAAGGTGCCTTGGCAGGAGTGCAACCGCATGGACGAGCGTCTCAAATTCGTTGCGCGGATTCTGGATGGCGAGAAGATAGCGGCGCTGTGCCGCGAATTCGGCATCTCCCGCAAGACGGGTCACAAAATCATCAGCCGCTATAACGACAGTGGTCTGCAAGGACTGACAGATCGATCGCGACGGCCTTACCGGCACGCCAATCAGCTTCCTTTCCAAATCGAGAAGCTGATTGTGCGGACCAAGCAGGACAAGCCCAACTGGGGCGCACCAAAGATCAGGGAGCGGCTGGCGCGGCTATATCCGGATGTTCACACGCCGGCGATCTCAACCGTGCATGCCGTCCTCGACCGCAACGGCCTGGTCAAGCACGGTAGGCGACGGCGCAACAGGGCTGAAGGAACAGCACTCTCCAATCCAGGACTGCCCAACGACCTGTGGTGCGCCGATTACAAAGGCGAGTTCATGCTTGCCGATAAGCGCTATTGCTACCCCTTGACGATCACCGACTTCGCCAGCCGCTATCTTTTGGCCTGCGAAGCGTTGCACACGACCAAGGAGGTCTACGCCTTCACCGTTTTCGAACGCGTCTTCAAGGAGTTCGGCCTGCCCAAGGCGATCAGAACCGACAACGGAGTGCCTTTCGCCAGCCCCAACGGACTGTTCAATCTGTCTCGGCTCGCCGTCTGGTGGCTCAGGCTCGGTATCGACATCGAGCGCATCAAGCCCGGCCATCCGCAGCAGAACGGCCGTCACGAGCGCATGCATCTGACACTGAAACTTGAGACAACCAAGCCGGCCGGAGACAATTTCCTGCAGCAGCAAGCCCGCCTCGACGACTTCGTCGAGGAGTTCAACACCGAGCGGCCCCACCAGGCGCTCAACATGGCCTGCCCGGCAGAATGCTACGACGCTTCACCGCGCGTCTATCGCGGCCTACCCGATCTCGACTACCCGTTCCACGACCAGACAGTCACCGTCACAACATGCGGACGCATCTGCTACAAGCGGAAGAAGATCAATCTCAGTCTGGTCTTCGCCGGTCAGGCCGTCGGCATCAAACAGGTCGAAGACCATATCTGGCTTACAAGCTTTATGGATTACGATCTGGGATACTTCGATGATGAGACATGCAGGCTTGAACCTTTGCCGAACCCTTTCGGTCCAAAAGTGTTACCTATGTCTCAGGAATAAACCGTAACCCATGTGTCCAGAACGGACCAAA
>NZ_AJVM01000060.1:0-4220 GCF_000281735.1 Rhizobium sp. AP16
GAACGGGGCAAAGCCTGCCCCCGAAACCAATCTTTCCTGTGATCCCACCAAGCCCCTGTCATGCTGGGGCTTTTTGCGTTCAACATCACCTCATCGACAAGATCCTGTCGCCGGCGCAAAGCATTCCGCTCCGCTCGCGATGAACGCTCGTCGGCCAGAAGACCATAACCTCAAGCCCGAAGGCGCGTTCGAGCGACGCTTGATCGCACAGTCCAGCGCGCTATCCGAAAAAACGAACGCGGATAAGCCTGGCAACCAAATCAAATACATAAAAGCCCGCCTCGTGCGGGCTTTGGTGTTTTCGGTTTCGTCAGCGGCACTCTATACAGATAAGGAATGCGTCAAAAAGCATTGCTTTATATATGTCTGCGGATTTCATGGTGTAGCCGAGGTCATGCGGCGGTTGTTTGAAGTCTTAACAGATGTAAATGGCGCGCGCGCAATGACGATACTCAGTTTCGATTGCTTATCATCACGTTGAAAATCAAGTCATGCAGATTCCGTACTGATAATGACCGAATCTCCGAAACTTATGTTTGATGAATAATTAACATTGTTTGGCTATTTTTAGTATTGGTGATTGGCGGAGGATCCGGGCATGGCATTGATTCAGCATAAGATTATCGTTGCAAGCGTGGCGATTTTCGCTTTGGCCGGGGGCGCCACGGGCGTCGGGCTGTGGTCGGCGACAACCTTGGCGCAGAACAATGCCGAGGTTGCCCGTTCATCACAGGTGCTTCGTAACCACATGCAAGCGGACATGATGCACGACGCGCTTCGCGCAGACGTGCTGGCGTCGCTGCTGGCGGTCAATCCCGCGGCGGGAATAGGCGCCGATGCAGTGAAAGCAGATCTGGCGGAACATGAGACGTCGTTCCACGACATGATCGCCGCGAACAAAAAACTGGCAACCGATAAGACCACGCAGGATGTCCTGGCGAAGATCGAAGCGCCGCTTCTTACCTATATCGATAGCGCCACGAAGATGGTTGATCTTGCCGCGAAGGATCAAACGGCCGCTCTGAAATCGCTGCCCGACTTCATGAACCAGTTTTCCGCTCTCGAATCGGCCATGGAACAGGCCGGAGAACAGATAAGCTCGGTGTCGGAAGCGACTGCCAAACGCAGCGCAGATATGCAGGTGCTTGTCGATACGCTCATGAAGGCTCTTCTGGCTTTGGCCGCGCTATTTTCTTTCAGCCTCTATTGGCTGACGCGCAGGACCGTCACCAAACCGATCCTTATGCTGTCCAATGATATGCAGGCACTGGCAGACGGTAACACCGATATCGCCTGTTCGGCTATCGGTCGCTCCGATGAGATCGGCACTATGGGATCGGCCGTCGAAATCTTCCGCCAGGCGGCAATCGCCAACCGGAAACTCGAGCAGGACGCCGAGGCAGCCAGAACGCAAGCCGAAGCCGACCGGATCGCCGCCAGAAGGCAGGCGGACGAAGAGGCAGCGGAGCGACTTCGCGCCGCGACCTCCGGTCTCGCAGCCGGGTTGAAGCGGCTTGCTGGTGGCGACCTTGCATTCCAGCTCCAAGAACCGTTCTCGCCGGACTTCGAAGCGCTTCGGCAGGACTTTAACAGTTCGGTCAAGCAGCTCGGAGACGCGCTCGGTGCGATCTCGACCGGTATCGCGGCGATCGATGACGGCACGCGGGAGATTTCTTCAGCGGCCAACGATCTTTCCAAGCGCACCGAACAGCAGGCGGCTTCGCTTGAGGAAACGGCAGCGGCCCTTGATCAGATCACCGCCAACGTGTCGAACTCGAGCAGCCGCACCGAGGAGGCCCGCACCGCGGCGACGCAAGCCAATCGCAGTGCCGCAAAATCCGCCGAAGTCGTATCGCATGCCGAGGAAGCGATGCGTCGTATTGAAGCGTCTTCGCAGCAGATTTCCAGCATCATCGGCGTGATCGACGAGATTGCTTTCCAGACCAACCTTCTGGCGCTGAACGCCGGGGTCGAGGCTGCGCGTGCCGGGGAAGCAGGCAAGGGTTTTGCAGTTGTCGCCCAGGAAGTGCGTGAGCTGGCACAGCGTTCGGCACAGGCGGCCAAGGAGATCAAGGGGCTGATCCAGAAGTCGTCTTCGGAGGTTGAAAGCGGCGTCAAGCTCGTCATGGACACCGGCGCGTCGTTGAAGACGATCGGCGAGCAGATCGCAGAGATCAACCAGCATATGAACGCGATTGCGACATCCGCAAAGGAGCAGTCCACCGGACTTGCCGAAGTGAACACCGCCGTTAATTCGATGGACCAAACGACACAGCAGAACGCGGCCATGGTTGAGCAATCGACCGCGGCCTCGGCGAGCCTCGCCATGGAGGCGGCCAAGCTTCGCGATCTGGTGTCCCAATTCAAACTGCAGGCCATGGCCTCGGCACAATCATCCGCGCTTCGGCAGACGGCACGCGCCTTGGCTGCACCAGCCTGGCAGGACAGCGGTACCTCCATGCCTCGACCAAGGCGGGTTGCCGTCAGCGGGAACGGGTCGTCGGCCGCAGCCAATATCCAAAACGAATGGGAAGAGTTTTGAGAAGGACGGGTCAAGGTAGCAGACGATAGTCTCAGCCTCCGCCGCTTCGCGGGCAAAGGAGAGGTCGTCTTATCATGAGGCCGCCGCCTATTGCTCCGGAGCCAGAACGCAGCATTGTTCCGGCATCGGAACGAGCACGGCCTCGTTTCCTGCAGCCATCGGTTCCGTCAAAGCCCCATTGGCGACGATATCGCCGGCGGGTGTCGTGCATTGATATTGATAGGCACGGCCGAGATAGGTTCTTGTTCCCAGCACCGCAGGAAGGCCCGCGCCATCGCGCCGAACTGCAAGGCCATCGGCGCGGCAGGCGAGGAGGAAGTTGTCGGGGATCTCTCCGTAATCGTTCTGCGAGAGCGTGATCCTGGCGCCGCCCTTGGCTTCTGCGACCACGGAGGTGCCCTCGCGTTCAACAACTCGCATCGCCAGTAGGTTCTCGAAGCCGACGAAGCGAGCGACGAAGGCGTTGGCCGGTTTCTGATAGAGCACTTCCGGTGTATCGAGCTGCATGATACGGCCGGCATTCATGATGGCGACGCGGTCCGAGATCGAGAAGGCCTCTTCCTGGTCATGCGTCACGTAGAGCGATGTCGTGCCGTTGGCGCGTTGCAGCTGGCGGATCTCGACGCGCATGTCGATCCTGAGCTTGGCGTCGAGATTGGAAAGCGGTTCGTCAAACATCAGCAGCGGCGGCTCGATGACAAGGGCGCGGGCAAGCGCCACGCGCTGCTTCTGCCCGCCGGAAAGGGCCGAAGGAAGCCGGTCGCCAAAGCCGGACAGCCCGACGCGCTCCAGCATTTCCCCCGCCTTCTTCGAACGTGCCGCTGAGGCGATGCCCCGCTGCTTCAGGCCGAAGGCGACGTTGTCGAGGACGGTCAGATGCGGGAAGAGCGCGTAGTTCTGAAACACCAGCCCGATATTGCGGGCATGCGCCGGAAGCCGCGTCAGGTCCTGATCGCCGAGACGGATCGTGCCACTCGTCGGCTGCAGGAAACCGGCGACCAAGCGCAGCGTTGTCGTCTTGCCGCAGCCGCTGGAGCCGAGCAGCGAGACGAGTTCGCCGGCGGCGATGGACAGCGACAGGTCCTGCAACACGGCGGTATTGCCGTAATGGGCGGTGATGGCTTCGATGGAAAGCGATACGGTCACGTGCGGCTACTTTGTCAGGAAGGTGAGGCCCAGCGTCGCTTCGACGATCGCCATGACGCCGACGGTGACCAGCATGAGAAGCACGGACACCGAGGCGATCGTCGGATCGAAGAACTGTTCCATATGGGCAAGGATCTGGATGGGAAGTGTGGATATGCCCGGTCCGGTCAGGAAGACCGAAACGGAGACGTCATTGATTGAGGTGATGAAGGCGAGAATGAAGGCGGCGATGACGCCGGCGCGTATATTCGGCAGCACGACCGTCATGAACGTCTTCACCGGCGGGCAGCCGAGGCTGATCGCCGCTTCCTCGATGGAAAAATCGAAGCTGGCGAGGCTGGCGCTCACCACTCGCACGGAATAGGGCAGGACGAGCAGGGCGTGCCCGATCAACAGGCTTGCGAAGATCGGCAGGTCGAGGCCGATGGTGATTGATTTCATCAGCGAGAAGCCGAAGACGATCTCGGGCACCAGGATCGGCAGGATGAAGAGCGTCGAAAGCCAGCTTGGCAGCTCCAGCCGGTATCGGCTG
>NZ_AJVM01000061.1:0-817 GCF_000281735.1 Rhizobium sp. AP16
GGCACTGTCACATTAAGGAGCGTTAGCCGGCGGATGGCGTATTGAGCCGGTGTGTCATGCGACGACGCGAATGCCTGTGACTTCTGACCAGACGACCATCGCCTCGCTGCGAAGCGTTCGGTAGTCGGCTGAGGTCAGGTAGTGGCGGGGAAAATGGAACAAATTGGCGATCGGATCATGAATTGAGACTAAGCACTGCACATGGCGCGCTGATTTGAACCGCTTCATGATCCGCTCTCGTCGCCTCGTGGGCTGATGCGAATTTTCCGCACGATTATTCAAGCCCTTGTGCTGGCGGTGTTCCATTTTTAGCCCGAGACCCCGACGTGCCGCGCCGTAAGACCTGAGCTTGTCTGTGATCAGAACCCGCGGGGTGCGCGCATGCTTGCGAATGAGTTTGCGCAAGAGCCGCTCGGCGGCCAGTTTGTCGCGGCAGCTTTGGACCAGAGCATCGAGAACGAAGCCATCTTGATCGACAGCCCGCCAAAGCCAATGTTTTCGGCCGTTGATCGTGATGGCGACCTCATCAAGATACCATTTGTCGCCGAACTGCGGAGCACGATGGCGGATCTTTCCGGCGAAGTCGCGTCCGAACCGTTCGGCCCAACGCCGAACCGTCTCACGGCTGACGACAATGCCCCTCGCGGCAAGCAGATCTTCGACCATCCGCAGGCTGAGCGGAAATCGGAAATACAGCCAGACGGCTTGGCCTATGACTTCGGCGGGAAACCGGCGACCTCGATAGAGGGAATTTCGAACAGCGCTCATATCAGATATCGTGCCTGAGCGTCGGTCGCCGCGTCAACGTGACAGTGCC
>NZ_AJVM01000062.1:0-944 GCF_000281735.1 Rhizobium sp. AP16
CCCCCCCCGCCATATCGGCTCGATCGACAAGGTCGGCGGCATCGGCACGGACGAGTTCACCCAGATGAACAAGCTCCTGCAGCGCCTCGACCGTTTCTGGAACGACCAGATCCTGTATCGCCTGTAAGCAATACCCGCGGATTGACCGCAAGACTCTCCAGTCAAAACAAGCCGGATGCGTTCCCTGCGCGTCCGGCTGTGTTTGTTTGAGGGGAGGGATATCTGCCTGTCTGTGGGCTTTTTGCCACGTCCCGCCACGACCTTGCGGGACGAGCGCCGTCCGCGACCTCTACACGATTGACGCCGGATCAACAGGCGCTATTAACCGCGCTCATCTAGTGGTATTTTAGCAAGTGCAATATGGCGTTTCTTCCGATCCGGCAGGCGAAGGCAAGTTTCATGCCGGGCGACACGAATCGGCCATATTGCTATGACAGCGGAAACGAACGGCAAGCTGCGCTTCAAGTCTTGATTTTCATGCCTGAGCGCTTTGGCCTCGCAATATTGTGACGGTCCGTGACGAAGTTTTTGTGGTGCTTTGAGGCAACGGATTGATACTGAGCTGCACGACTTGGCATAAGCCGGGGTATTTGCTGCTTCCTCTCTTGGCTGCGGATGAAATTGATCGCAGCGTTGAACGGTAGGGATATGTCGAAGAAAAACGGAATTGAACCTTTCTCGCGCCGCTTCTTCCTGCGGTCTGCGGCAACTTTTGGCGTGGCCGCCTTGGCCGCTCCTGCTCTCGCGCAGCAGGATCAGACGCCCCTCGACGCGCTGATCAACAACCGCGCCCGCGGCAATTGGGATGACCAGTTCGACGCAAAGGCCGCGGCACGCACCGCCGCCGCCGTCCAGTCGAACACGCCGATCCTCGGGCCTGATTCCGTCCCGAACATCCAGCAGGCGATCGCCCAGTATCAGAACATCGCCGCCAATGGCGGCCG